>MGEP01000021.1:7361-12478 GCA_001791425.1 Candidatus Uhrbacteria bacterium RIFCSPLOWO2_02_FULL_48_12 | reverse complement strand
AGGCATGCAAGGGCTGACCATATTCAAGCAAAACATAATTTGTGACATCTACCACAGAATTAATCGGGCGAATTCCGGCGCGAGCCAAGCGCTCCTGCATCCACCATGGCGAAGCTCCAACAGAAAGGTTTTTAATTAAAACCGCCATGAAACGCGGGCATAATTTACGATTCAAAACATTAACTGTTAGCGGGCAAGAATAAGTTTTTTTTGTCTCCGTTTTTTGGGCCGAATATTTCAGAGCTTTTCCCGTAATGGCGCTTACCTCCCGAGCGACGCCAATCACTGAACTAATATCAGGCCTGTTGGTCGTGGGCTCAACCTCAAGAATGTAATCGTTGAGATTCCCCAAATCCGAAAGGCGGGCGCCAATCTTTGATTCTGGATGCAGAATAAGAATGCCCAGATGATCGTCGTGGATGCCAAGTTCGCGCGCTGAGCAGAGCATACCATCGCTCACTACCCCGCGCACCTCGCGCCGGCCGACCGTAATTCCGCCCGGCAGCGTAGCTCCCACAAGCGCCAAGGGCACTTTTTGCCCGACCTTAATGTTCGGCGCGCCGCACACAATTCGCAAAGACGCGCCGCTGCCAGCCCGCACTAAAGCCACTTGGAGTTTATTAGCATTGGGATGGCGCTCAATAGAAATAATTTCTCCCACCACTACTTTAGTGAATTCATGACGCACTGCCTCAACCCTCTCAACTGAAGGGCCATAAAGCGAAAGCTGGCGCGCTAAATCATGCGGATTTTTCGGCACCCACACGTATTCTTTAAGCCAACTGTAAGGAAGACGGAAAATCATAACGGTAAATGACCAATGCCCAAGCTCAAATGTCCAATAAATGCCATAAATTCCAATGTCTAATTTTGACATTGTGGCATTGGGATTTTATTTGACATTGGGATTTGGTCATTGGGATTTCTTGCTTAGAACTGTTCTAAAAATCTTAAATCGTTTTCATAAAGAATCCTGATATCGGGAACCTCTAGACCGGAGCGCATGAGCAAGGTGCGCTCAACGCCCCAGCCAAAAGCCAGAGCCGTTATTTTTTTGGAATCAATCTTGGCGGCCTTGAGAACATTGGGATGGAGCATTCCCGCCCCGCCGAGCTCCACCCATCCTTCTTTGCAAAGACGGCAACCTCGGCCACTACAAATGCCACATGAGATATCCACTTCAAAACTGGGTTCGGTAAAAGGAAAATGATGGGGTCGCAAACGCACTTCTCGTTTGGCGCCAAAATAAGATTTCACAAAATATTCCAAAACTCCCTTAAGGTGCCGAATGGTTACTCCCTGGTCCGCGTATAGCCCGTCAAATTGATGAAACATTGGTACGTGCGAAACATCAGACTGGCGGCGATAGCATTTTTGAATATTAATAACACACAGCGGTAATTGGCGCGTGGCCAGAACACGCGCTGTCCCAGATGTTGCGTGGGGCGTCAAAACAAATCTATCGCCGACATTGCCCGAATGATCCATAAAAAAAGTTTCCCACTCGTCGCGCGCTGGATGGTCTGGCGGCATATTCAAAGATTCAAAGGCATACCAATCGCTCTCCACTTCTGGATGACGAACTCGCTTAAATCCAATTTCCTTAAAAATCGCGGAGATTTCTTCAATGGCCTGACTGACCAGATGAGAGTGTCCTAGGCGCGGTTGAATTCCGAGCAGGGTCACATCAATCGGAGCTAATGATTCGGTCAAGCGGTGAGTGTGTTCTTCAAAAATTTCCACGAGGCGCACGCGCGTTTCGTTGGCCGCGCGTCCAACTAGAGAGCGTTTTTCTTTGGGCACATTTTTAAGATCACGCAAAAACAGCGTTAACTCGCTTTTGCGGCCAAGAAAACGAATTTCCGCCTGACGCAATTCGGCCTGATTTTTGGCGGCCGAAGCGGCGCGCTCTGCCTCAAGGGGCAAGCGCTTTAATTCTTCCAACGTCATCATAATTCCGGCTCCCGGCGCTTGAGTGAAACGATAGCAAACTCAATCAGGGTCACGGCCGCCACCAGCAAAAGCATGCTCCACCAGGTAAAAATTTCCTTGCTCTGCAAAAAAAGAGCCGCGACCACGATAAAACTGAAGAAAAATGCTTGCCTAAAAGCAATAGCCACTTGCCGAAAGATCACTCCTTGCTTCACAAACATCATTCTTAAGCCCGTGCCCACTAAGGCAAAACTGCCCACACCAGCAATATAAAGCGAGCCGTAAAAAAACCCGAAACCCAGCCACCCCGCCGAGACAGGATCTAGGTAAATAAGCACCAGTGCCCAAGCGCCCCAGCACAAAAGAGTGCCTAAAATCATCAAAATAAGGTACTGCTTTAGGGTCATGGTTATTATATTATCAAAATTCGCCGCCCTGTTCAATGAGCGGCACCAATTTCAGCCGTCTGATTTGATCCTGATGAAATGTTTCACGCAGGGCCTCAAGAATAGCTTCAGCGCGCATTCTCAACTCCTGTCCCACGGCCGGACTAGACACGGCCACAGTTAAGCATCCTTGACTGTAAGAAATGACTTCAAAATCAGCCGGTCTCAATTGCGGTACAATTTGCAGTAATATTGGACCGGCCGATTCAACAATCATAACAGCGGTCACTGACCGCTCGGCACCGGTACGCCTTAGGGCGTCGGGTAGATAATTTTTAAGAGGATGAAACATACAAATAATTAACTCAAAACGTAAAACTCAAAAGTCAAAACTTTACGTACAATGATCGGCGCAAAGCAAACAGTTTTGCGTTATGCATTTTGAGTTTTGAATTATTTTCATGCTTGGCTAAAGGGGCAAATTTTTTTAAAATCGCAGTGCCGGCATGTCTGCGGCGATGGTTTGGCTTTAAATTCGCTTTTTCTTATCTCTTCAATCGTAGAAATTATTTTCTTCTTCAGCGCTTCAAGATCGTGAGCAGTACCTAAAAAAGAGATCGGTTTATTCTCGCCCAAATAATAAAATGTTAAAGCCACGGGCTTTTCTTGCCAAATATTTTCCGCGGCCAACTGGTAAATAAAAAGCTGATCTTTGTCCACATCTTCGTTTTTGGGAACGCTGCCGGTTTTGTAATCAATAATCTCCACGCCGTCACCGCGCGCATCTACCCTATCAACCTTTCCTTTTAGAGTATATGAGCCAATTTTCAAATTAAATCCCTTTTCTAAAAATTTTGTGTCTGGCCAAGCATCCTCGTGTTTCTTGAAAAATTCTTTCAATATGTCCCGGCCCAAATTGAAATATTCTTGGGCCTGGTCCTTACTCTCATACCATTCATCAATCCACGATGATTCATATATTTGCAAAAGCTCTTCAAGGGTTGGCTCCGCCGCGGCTGACGGCTGACCCTCGGCAAACAAACTGCCCTGCCTGGCTGATTTTTTTTCCTTGAGGCGCGTAAAAAAACGCTCTAAAGTAAGATGCATGCTTTGCCCAAAACTGAAGGTGTGCCGGCCCCAAACCGGCACTTTTAACACATGGGCATAACGATATTGATAAGGGCATGTTTCATATGCTTTGAGCTGAGTAAAACTGAACTGTTCGGGCAGATAATCTTTGATAATATCGGCGTCAACTAAATCTCCTAACACGAGGGCTGGCAAACCACTGACGTTGGCCGCGGCTTTCTTCCCGCCCGCCAAAGGAATATCCAATTCAATCAAGAACTGCGACAATTTTTTCTTGCGACTGCCGCCATAATCTTCGGCCGAGGCCAGCCACAAACCGCGCTTGGCTCTGGTCATGGCGACGTAGAAAAGTCGCCGCTCTTCTTCCAGATGAATGTTATTGTCGCCTTGGGGAAGAATTTCTTTAACCAGGGCATCAGGCAGTTCAATAGGGTCGCGGCGCTCGGTGGTCGGAAAGCGCCTGTCCACGAGCCCGGTCACAAAAACATATTTAAATTCCAAACCCTTGGCCGCATGAACGGTCATAACCCTAACGACGTCGGGGCCGACTTCCACGTCAACCGACAAATCACCAACTTCACCCGATTCTATCTCATAAGTTATGGCCGGCATAAAATCTCTGATTCTAGGGTCGGCTTCGGTTTCTTCCCAGCGTTTAATGCGGCGATGAAACTGATTGAGATAGCTAAATTCATTCCTTGATTGACCTTCTGGCTTGGATTCAATATAGCCGGTATAGCCGATTTCATTTAACACCTTCACCAAAAGTTCGCTGGGGCGATGATCGCGGGCAAACACCGTATGCTCATTTATCCATTTAAGCACCGTGCCAAAAATACGATGTGTTTCTTCGTGCAAATTTGGGATAAGCGCTGATTTCTCCAGCGCCTCAAAAAGCGACCACGATTTTTTAGAGGCAAAGTGCGAGAGCTCCACAAGATCACGAGGCCGCAATTTCCAAAAAGGAAAATTTAAAACTCGCCAAAGTGACGGGCTCTCATGATAATTATCTAAAAGCCGCAAATAAGCCAAAACGTCAACGATGACCGGCTTTAGATAAAGACCCTTGGCCGTGACGGATTGGTGGGGCAGTCCCAATGAACCCATGGCCAAATCGGCTTGGTTGACTTGCTCGTTAGAACGGGCCAAAACAGCAAAATCTCCCCAACTCGCCTCTTTATCCTTGCTTTTAAATTCTAAAATTTTCTCGGCCATAAGCCGCAGTTCGTCGTCAATGGTTTCCCCATGCAGGTGTTCAATTATTCCCTCTAGCGCAGTCGCGGCCTTGAGAGATTTGGACAGTGATGAGCTCTGACCGCCGCCCTCTTGTTTGCGGCCCTCAGACATCTGCCACTCCAAACGATTGGGGTTATTGCGCTGAATAAAACGATAGGCCAAGTCCAAAATATTCTGGCTGGAGCGATAGTTGGCTATGAGCACCACTTCTTGAGCGGCCGGGTAATCTTTTTTAAACTGCAGGATGTTGCTCATAGAGGCGCCGCGGAAGCGATAAATGGACTGATCGTCGTCGCCTACCACCGTTAAGTTGTTCAACGGCGCGGCCAATAATTTTACCATTTCATATTGCGCCCAGTTCGTGTCCTGAAATTCATCAACCAAAATATATTTGAATTGCTGGCGATAAAAATTCAAAATATCCGGGCGCGTACAGAATAGTTTCAAGGTATAATTAATCAAATCGCCAAAATC
>MGEP01000021.1:1043-7272 GCA_001791425.1 Candidatus Uhrbacteria bacterium RIFCSPLOWO2_02_FULL_48_12 | reverse complement strand
TCTGGCTGTTTCTTGATCGCGGTTGAGTCGCACTGTCTCGGCATATTTTAAATAATTATCAGGATAAATTTCTTCGTCTTTAGCGCGTGAAAAGTGACGAAGCAGAGCGTGAATGAACTTGGTAGGATTCCCTAGAGGCCGGTAATAGCGCAAATTAAACTTATTTAAGTGCTGGCGCACGAGCAGCCACTGTTCGGTTTCGGACAATAATTTAAAATCATACGGTACGCCAATATCTAAAGCGTGGCTCTGCAAAAGGCGCTCACCGAACGAGTGAAAAGTAGAGACCCATAAATCGGTATAGCCGTAAGGCAGCAGTTTATCCACTCGCTCCTCCATTTCCCCTGCTGCCTTGTCTGTAAAAGTTAAGGCCAGAATGTGATCGGGCTTCGCTCGCCCGGATTCAATGAGCCAGGCCAGGCGTTTGGTGATGACCGTGGTTTTGCCAGTACCAGCGCCAGCCACGATTAGAAGCGGCCCATCGCCATGGGTAACGGCGTGTTCCTGCTCACTGTTTAGTCCTTCAAGAATGTCCATAATCCACAACTAAAAGTATAGCACACCCCCGCAGCTAGTTGAGCGCAAACCAATAAGTTTTGGGCATATCACTAAATTTCACGATCGTGAAATTTGGTCAGGAGAATTTTGTTCCTCAATTTCAATTAAAAAATTGATCTAAATTCGAAACAACTTTTTAGCGTTGGCTGTTGTTATTCTTGCCGCTTCTTCAAATGAGATTCCTCTGATATTCGCTAAATGACGGGTCGTGTATTCCACGTACGCCGGTTCATTGCGCTTGCCGCGGTGCGGCACGGGCGTTAAATAAGGACAATCTGTTTCTACAAGAATTTTATCCAACGGTATCGCCCGAATAAATTCGTCCCAGTCTTTGGCAAAAGTAATGATGCCCGGAAAAGATATGTAAAAACCAAAATCTAAATACCGCTCCCCTTCTTCTGGAGTGCCGGTAAAGCAGTGAATAACACCGCGCAAAGTAGGATATTTTGACTTAACTGATTTTAAAATTTCAAGAACTTCTCTGTGCGCTCCATTCGGCTGGCTCATGGTGGTGGTGAGCGGAGTCGAACCATCGCGGCAATGCACAATAAGCGCCAAATCAAGTTCGGCAGCAAGCTCGGAGTGCTCTTGAAAAACGTGACGCTGTTTTTCTTTAACCGCTTCTTTATGTGCTTCGTCACCTTCTAGGCGATAATAATCCAAACCTGTTTCGCCAATAGCCACAACTCTTTTTGAACCTAAGGCAAGCTCCCGATATTTTTCTTTATCAAAAATTTCCGCCCGCCGCTGAAAAGTAGGTTGCTGACCTGTTGTTTGGCCTGCACCCCCCACAGTCCCGCCCAGCGGGACTAGTGGGGGGTCTTCATTAGGATCAAAATATCCTTCCTCAAGATGAACAGGATGCAAGCCAACGGCCGCCCAAACGCCGTCATATTTTCCCGCGGTCTCAATGGCTTTACGGCTTGTATCAATCTGCGTGCCCACCAGCACCATTTGCACCCCCTTATCAAGAGCGCGCTTAATTACTTCATCAGAATCATCTTTATAGGCATTAAAATGCGCATGCGCATGAGAATCAAAGAGCATAAGCAAACTCTAATCTTTTTTCAAAGTCCACGTAATGTTCCAATGTATATGAAGTTGTCAATCTTTCTATTATTTAATATTTCGTAGAAGTTTAGCGATTTGTTTTTTAAAAACTGGTAGATCTTCTTTAATCGTCTTCCATAAAATTTCATCGTCAATGCCAAAATATTCATGAATGACCTTATTCCTCATGCCTAGAATTTCTTTCCATGCAACATCAGGGTTTTTGGCCTTCGTGTCTCTGGGGATGTTTCTAACCGCTTCGCCAATAATAGAAAGATTTCTAACAACCGCATCCATCGTTTTTTCGTCGTGAGAAAACTCACTAAAATTTATGCCGCGTGCGTATTTTTCTATTTTCCTAATAGAGTCTTTAATGTCTCCAAGATAAAGTTCTACTCCCCTTTTAGACATACTGCACTTCTTTAATAACTTCTTTTTTAACTGCTGGCTTGATGGCCTTTTTAGAGACAAGATCCACTTTTCTGTGCAAGGCATGGCTCAAAAAATTCTCCAGCCTAATGAATTCAAAAAATCCCACTGGAGTTTTAAACTCCACCAGTATATCTATATCACTTCCCTTTTTTTGCTCATCCCTCACAAATGAGCCGAAAATCCCTATCTTTTTAACGTTATATTTTGCCCTAAGCAAAGGAAGCTGTTCGTGAATTTTTTCTCGTATTTTTTCTTGTTTCATATGGCGTAAATATAGCAAATAAAAGAAAAATCGGCAATTTGCGTACCCACCAGCACCATTTGCACACCCTTGCCTAGAGCGCGCTTAATTACTTCGTCAGAATCATCTTTATAAGCATTAAAATGCGCGTGCGCATGAGAATCAAAAAGCATAATTAAACTCTCTAATCTTTTGCCAAATTATTTCAAGACCATGTAAATGCTCTCTGGTAAATTACGTTTTCCGTTTACGTATATCTGCCTGCCTTTGATGGGAAGTTTAACCTATTTTTCCTACTCTCTAAAATCACTCTCTTCCAATCCAGATTGAAGTAAAATCGACTGAAAGGTTCCATAGGGTACCTCTTTCTTCGCCATCTTTACTATGACCGTGCGAGTAGGATTCTCTAGTTTGCGAAATTTAGCGTGGGAACCTTTCTGCGATACAAAAAAGAAGCCCTTATCTCTAAGGACCTTAGTAACCTGTTTCAAGGGGATTGGTTTAGGCATGTTGAAACACAAGCGGAACCAAATCTGGTTGTTCCACCTTGTTTATCTTAGAAAGAGGAACATCCTCAAAATAGAGTTCTAATGCCTCCTGCAAAGAGTCCAGAGCCTCTTTTTTGGTGTCGCCAAAGCTTGAAATACCCGTGTTCAGATTCCACGACACATAGCACTTACCTTCTTTCCACACGACATTTTTTAAGTTGATTTTGCGCATATTGTTCAACTTAGGCATAGTTAATTTCTAAATTCTGTATGCCTACGAATTTAGTATTTTCTAAAGCATCTTTATTGGTGTTCCTTAAGCAGAGGATTAAAACTTCCCGTAGGTTTTTAAGCATTTCCTCTTGGGTCTTACCTTGAGCATAGCAGGAAGAAATAGTAGGAATAGAACTAATGAATACACCGTCTTCGTCATGTTCTATATATACTGTTAAATTAAAATTTTTCATATATCTTGATACTATCAAATGATGAAAAATAAGGCAAATTTGGGACGGTCCGCCACGGGCTTAGGTCCGGGGGTTACAAATAAAACGATCTAATTTTTAACCGCGTATTCCCACCCGGGTTGCCGCGATTTGGTGTGTCGCCAATTGTGGCGAGCCCGTGGCAAGATCTTTTTCATTGTCAGTTGTTGTGCCGTGCACAAAGTATGTTATTTTCAGCATATAAAACTAAATCCCATTATTTAGATACGAACCAGAGATGCCGTGTTGGGCGATGTATTTTTTAAATCAATGGTATGAACCTCAGGGCAAGCCCTGAACCCCGTTTCTAAGCGGTAACCCACGCGGCAAGCCGCGGGGTATAACGATTAATTAAATATGATTTAAAATGTCACTTAATTTTTTGATGGTCTTTTTAATTCTCTTTCCCTGACGATCATTTTTCATATACTCTGATTCTACCAATAAAGCATCCACGCCCACATCTCTTGCTGGTTTGTAATCCCAGCGATAATTATCCCCAATCATCAAGGCTTTATTTTTTGGAATACCTCTCTTTTTTAAAATCTTAGCAATAAATTCACCTTTAGAGGCATGAAACTCTCTTGTAGCGTGAATTTCGTCAAATAACCGTCTCAATTTAAAGTGCGCTATCTTATGCTGAATTATCGCGTCAGCTTCCTCTGGTGGGTGTGGATGCGTTGAAAGCAGTACGGTATAAATTTTATACTCCTTTAACTTTTTTAGAGTAGTCAATACAGTAGGAATCATCGTCAAATATTCGCAATGATCGTTAAGCGTTCCTTCTAATGAATATATCCAGTGTGGTTTTTCCTGATATTTTGTTTTCTTTGGATACCATAAAGTACCGTCTCCATCAAAAAATATTATTTCCTTTTTCCTTGTTATCATATTTAATCAATGGTATGAACCTCAGGGCAAGCCCTGAACCCCGTTTCTAAGCGGTAACCCACGCGGCAAGCCGCGGGGTATAACGATTAATTAAAAATAATTCGCCTAACGTTTGCGTATATCTGATGTTGCGAGTAAGTTTTATTTCTTTTTTAAATAATATTTTATCGATCCAATTACGAATTGCATAAAATACATGAATATAAATAATCCTAAAATTGTTAGTATCACAAACACAATTGAGGATGAATATTGATAAATAAAAATCAAAAAAATTACACTAAAAAGAAAATAGAATATTCCTACTAAAATTTGATAATAGCCATATAAAGTACCAGGCTTAAAACATAGAATAATGTAAATGGCTAAAAATAGCAAACTTAAATTTAATGTGGTAGTCATATTTTTATTTTATGATATAAAACATGTAAATAACTTGTCACCAAACAAAAAAGTTAAGAATGCAATCACCAAAATAGAGGCGGCAATAATGTTTGCCCACATACTAATTTTGGCCATCCTTTCTTGAATTGATAAGGACTTTACTTGTGCTTCAACCTGATCGAGCGCACATTTTTCTGATAACGTTATAATGGTGGTGCAATCTTTACATATAAACACGGTGTTTCCTGCCGCCGGTCCACCTGTTTTGTCTACGCTAAGATGAAAAACCCAGTTATGTTTGCATGTTTTAGATTTTTCTCTATTTTCTTCATTCATAAAATATAAATTTATTCTGTCAAACGTTTCGGCATATCCGAAGTTCGGTTTGAAATTTCTGCTATAATTGAGCAGATGCGCTAGTAGTAATTTCAAACCGAATTTGCGTGAGCAAGAAATTAAAGAAAATAAAATTTTATCATCCAGCCTAGCGCCACAATTTCAGCTATGAATGCCAAGATAAAATACCCACCCATCATTCCGTCTTTGTTATGTTCTGCCATGAACTCTTTATTTGTAAATGTTAAAAAAGTTTTAATAATCATAAATACGAGTCCAATCATTACTATAAATGGCATAAAATTTTATTTTCTTTAATAAGCTTACGAACCGGATATGCCTTGTTAGGCGATGTAAATTTCATTCTTTGACATTAAATGCTTTTATTAAGAGAGACTCACCGTACTTGCTTGGGTCGATGCTTAAATCTTTACACATTGCCTTAAACAAATCGACAAATTTATCATTTGCCAACGATGTTTGTCTCGACACAATTATTTCGTGAAATTTATTAAGCTTGTCGAGCACATCTCCTGAATCCTGAAATACAATAAAAATTTCGTTTAACGCTTTGGTAAATTTTTCGCCCTTAAGATCATTTCTATATCCAACAAATTGCTTTAAGGTGTCTATTTTTGACCGACGATTTTCTGACATTCGATGATAAATGATAGAGATGACGACACCGATAATTCCTGAAATAAGTGAAGAAATAATTGTGATTAAAACCAAGGTAAGTTTTAATGATTGTATTTCCATATGAAGAAAGAATAAAATTTATTTCAGATGAGGTCCGCGGCATATCCCTGCAGTGACGCGAGAGCGCGTACGCTCGAGCGGCATTGCGGATATGCCGCTGTTATGCGATGTGCGCCGTGCGCACGAGCAGAACAGCGGGAACCGCGGACCTTATGCAAAATGCGCGGCGCATTTTGCATAACTCGTTTATATGCGAAGTGTTTTTGTATATTATACAAACTACTTAATCATAATTTAAAAATACGACCGGAGCTGCCTGACCGCTTCGGGGAAAAGAGGGGTTATGATGCGAGAGGTGTTTAAAACAAACTGCGCCAATTGAGAATTGAAAATCGCGTCATTGAATGCTGTCCATTGGGAGTATTTGCCAGCAACAAAAAGAATAGTCCCAACTATCAAGCACCCCAAAAGAAAACCAAAGATCGCGCCAGCCAAACGATTGATGCTTTTCAAAAAAGGAATGATGGCGAGAACGTCAAAGGCCTTTTCAAAAAAATAAACAACTATTCCAAATAGCCGCCCGACCAGCAAGAACAAAAACGCGAATGACACAACAAGCGCCAATCCTTCATAAACTCCAAAAAATGGTTTAACAATATCGGCCA
>MGEP01000021.1:0-1018 GCA_001791425.1 Candidatus Uhrbacteria bacterium RIFCSPLOWO2_02_FULL_48_12 | reverse complement strand
AATTATGCCGATAATGCCGCCCACGGCTCGAATGAGCCCATTGGCAAAGCCCCAAGCCGTAAAGCCAATAAGAATAATTAAGAGTACTGAATCTAGGGGGGGAGGAAATGACATATTGTCTTACGAAAGTACGAAAATGTACGAAATTACGAAAAATAGTTTACGAGCATATCCAATTACGTACATTCGTATTGTTTCGTATTTTCGTATGTTATTAGTCATTGGCAGCACGACTATCCTTATTATTAACTGACTCTTGGAAACAACGGCAGTATTTTTTGCACCCGTGCTTGAGACGCCTGACTCCCCCACTGTGCGGCTTCGTGAATTGGCCGCTTCTCTTCCTCTGGCCAGCCAAGCGCAGTAAAAATTTTAGCGGCGGTCTCCGGCAATAATGGTATCAAGAGCCAAGCAATCTGTCTAAGAGCTTCCGTGAGGGTACCAAGCACTGCCAATAATTCCGGCTCGCGCGATGCATCTTTGGCCAAGCGCCATGGTTCTTTTTCGTCAATGTACTGATCGCATAATTTTAGAATTTGCCAAATAGCGTCTAGGGCATCATGCGGCTGATTGTTTATCAAAGCCAAATTATATGACGCCCAGCAATTGACAAACTCGGCCTTGAGATTATTGCCCACGGAAAAACTTGTCCGGCCTGCGGCCAAAGTTATTACTCGGCTGATTAAATTCCCAAGACCGTTGGCCAAATCGGCATCATAACGCACGGACAGGCGCTCAATGGAAAAATCTCCGTCGCCGCCAAAAGTAATTTCTCGGAGCAAAAAATAACGAACGGCGTCCAAACCGTATGTTTCCACTAAATCCTTTGGATCAATGGTATTGCCCAAAGATTTGCTGATTTTTTGTCCATTCATTGTGTAATAACCGTGAACAAAAAGCTGCTTAGGTAGAGGCAAACCGGCAGACATAAGCATAGCCGGCCAAAGAGCGCAATGAAATTTAATAATATCTTTACCAACCACATGCAAATCAGCCGGCCACCATTTTTGACAAAGAG
>MGEP01000020.1:10501-11266 GCA_001791425.1 Candidatus Uhrbacteria bacterium RIFCSPLOWO2_02_FULL_48_12 | reverse complement strand
CTGAATGTCTTTTTCAATAATCTGCACGAGGCGCGCCAGATCATCTTTGGTAATTGGTCTTTTTTCAAAAGATTTTTTGAGTCCATTAACAAGCTTGTCTCTTGAATACGGCTCGCGTGAGCCGTTGCGCTTGACCACCGTTAAATCCAAAATTTGCACTTCTTCATAAGTGGAAAAACGAAATTCGCACTTTAAACACTCCCGCCGGCGCCTAATAGACACGCCCTCGGCCGAGAGCCGCGAGTCAATAACTTTTGTTTCCGCAAAATCGCAGGCCGGACATTTCATGGCGATAAATCCTAAATCCTAAGCACGAATTTCTAAACAAACAGAAGTAATTCAAAAGGCAAAAGGCAAAATTTCAAGTCAAAAGTTTTAAGTTTTGTGTTCGGGGTTCTCGACTATATTTAGTCATTAAGGCATTGATTTGATATTTAGATTTTGGCATTTGACATTAAACGACTCAGATTTAGGTATTATAGAGATTAGATATTAGAAATTGAAATACTATAAACCATACCGCCAAAAGTTGAATTGACGGAATACCATATAAAAAAGACCCACACGTTTTAAATTTATTGCATCTTTTTCCGAATGAAGGCCGGAATATCAAGATCTTCATCTGATTCCTTCGCCCGTTCGGCGGCGGCGGCTGATACGCGCTTATCAAATAAGGCCGGCCGGGGTTCGGCTGTATCTTGCGGCGCTGCTTGCTGACGCTCTAGCAAACGGTTCGGCGTGTATGGTTGAATTCTTGCCGCGGCC
>MGEP01000020.1:1945-10495 GCA_001791425.1 Candidatus Uhrbacteria bacterium RIFCSPLOWO2_02_FULL_48_12 | reverse complement strand
CCAGAGCGATCAGCGCCTGAAAAACCAGTGGCGATAACTGTGACCTTGATTTCGTCGCGAAGCCCGTCGTCAATGACAGCCCCGAAAATAACCTTAGCGTTCTCATCGCTCGTGCCCGTGATAATCTTCGCGGCCTCATTAACTTCATGCATAGTTAAGGTCGGACCGCCAGCCACCACAAATAGAATACCGCGCGCGCCCTCTATTGAAGTATCCAGAAGCGGACTAGACACCGCGGCCTTGGCCGCGGCCACGGCGCGGTTCTCGCCGCTGGCGCGGCCAATACCCATGAGAGCGGTGCCGGTGCTTTGCATGATGGCCTTAACGTCGGCAAAGTCCACGTTAACAAGCCCGGGCATGGTGATGAGGTCAGAAATACCCTCCACCCCCTGGCGCAAAACTTCGTCGGCTGTTTTGAAGGCGTCCGGCAGAGTTGTTTTTTTGTCAACAATTTGCAAAATACGATCATTGGGAATAACGATGATGGTATCAACATTGTTCGCCAGCTCATCATAGGCCTGCTCGGCAATGGCCCGGCGCTGGGCGCCTTCAAAGCTAAATGGCTTGGTAACGATGGCAATGGTCAAAGCCCCGAGATCGCGGGCAATGCTCGCCACAATGGGCGAGGCGCCGCTACCTGTACCGCCGCCCAAACCGCAGGTCACAAAAACCATATCTGAATTTTTAAGTAAATCTCTTATCTCGTTTTGCGATTCCTCGGCCGCTCTCTTGCCAAGTTCCGGATTCATACCCGCGCCAAGTCCCCGCGTTGTGGTTTTGCCGATGTGAAGCTTCTGCGGCGCGCGAGTATAGTGCAAGGCCTGAACATCAGTATTCATGGCGATAAAATCCACGCCCCTAATTTTGGCCTCAATCATGCGATTAACGGCCGCCGAGCCGCTGCCGCCAACACCCACCACCCTAATCTTGGCTATTGTTTCAATATCGGGTTTAACTTCCCCCATGTCGTTTACGGAATAAGTGATTTAAACCAATTTTTAATTGAACCCATGAGCCCTCTCGGGCTGAAGCGAGAAAAAATATTTCCAAACCGCCCACTCGCGTCATGGTTAGCTTCATCTCCCCATAAAACCAGCCCTAAGGCCGTGGCAAACGAAAGATCGTTCACCGCTTCAATGGCGCTCATGAAATGCGCCGTCGGCGTACCTAGGTTCGCCGGCAGACGCAATCGCGATTTGGCTAAAGTTAAAAGACCGGGCATCTTGGCCCCTCCGCCGACAAACACCACGCCTGCTGGTAGCATACCTGAACGCTCCACTTTCTTCAAGACGCCGTCAATCTGGTCAAGAATTTCCTCCAATCTTGCTTCAATAATTTCGGCAATATAGCGCCGCGACACAATTTCGCCCTCGCCCGCTCCAAACTCGCTAAGATCAATTTCTTCCCGCTTGTTAATATCTTTGGCTAAGGCCGTGCCATAGTGAAGTTTAATCTGCTCGGCGATATCTAGAGAGGTTCTAAGGCCAATGGCGATGTCGTTGGTAATGTGTTCGGAGCCGATCGGCAAAACCGCCGCCGTTAAAATGTTGCCTTCTTCAAACACCACAATGCTGGTAGTGGCGCCGCCGATGTTCACGACCGCCACCCCGAGCTCGCGCTGACGCTCAGTCACGTGGCTCTCGGCCGACGCCAAGACCGACAAGATAACGCCGGCCACGCGAAAGCCGGCGCGATACACGCCCTTCATCACATTTTTCAGCTGGGTGGAGAGAACCTGAATAACCGTGGTCTCCACCTCCAGCCGAATGCCGCTCATACCAATAGGGTCTTTGACGCCGGGCTGGCTGTCAATGGTAAAACTCTTGGGGATGGCATGCAGAATTTCGTAATTCGGCGGGCTCGCTACCGCGCGCGCCGCTTCCAGCGCCCGATCCACGTCCACCTCCTGAATTTCACCATTGGCGCGGCCAACGGCCACCACGCCGCGGCTGGTGCTGGTCAATATATGCGGCCCAGAAATGCCCACCCAGACTTCCTCTATTGGCAGTCCAGTCACGCGTTCAGCTTTTTCTTTGACGGCTGAGATAGAGGCCGTGGCATCTTCTAAACTCGTGATGACTCCCCTATTTACTCCTTCAGCTGGCACTGACACAGCGGCTACCACTTGAAGCGATCCGCCAGTAATGCGCTCGCCAACGACGAGCCGAACAACGGTTGACCCAATATCTAAACCGGCAAAAATTTCTTGACGAGGCATAACATTAAATAAAATCCCAATGACTAAATCCTCGGCCCAAGGCCGACCATCCTTGGGTTGGCAATGTCAAATAAATAATTAAATGACTCAATGACAAAATTTAGACATTTGGACATTGGATATTTATTGGTCATTTGAGCTTGGGCATTGGTCATTTTATTTTCTTTCACTAATTGACCTACTAATAATTCGAGGCAAGGGGGAAGTTAGTTGATTGAGAATTGTACACAACATTATTGATTATACAATGAAATGACAATAACCGCAAAGTCCAAAACTTGGCCAAAAACCTATTGCCATCTCAAATATGGCCAGAAAATGAGAATTCCCACTATAATCGCCCCCAGTGAAGCCACTAGTACGGCGGCGGCCAAAACATCTTTCAAGATACCCACCGCGTGATGCAAGCGCGGTGACAAAAGGTCAACTAACTTCTCAAAGAATGTGTTTAAAAGCTCCAGCACCAAAACTATAATTATCATCATCACCAGCGCCACCAGACCCATAAAAGACAAGCGAAAATAAAAGGCGGCGGCCAAAACGACTATGCCTGCTAAAATTTGAATCCTGAAGTTCTGCTCTGAGCGCCAAGCGTAATGAAGGCCGCGCAGAGCGTATTTAAAACTTCTTATTAAATAAGATATGTTAAATAAATTAGACGGCACAGTGGTAAAAAATATCTGATACTAAAATCCTAATTACTAAATCCTCGGCCCAAGGCCGACCATCCTTGGGTTGGCAATGTCAAATAAATAATTAAATGACTCAATGACAAAATTTTGATATTAAAACATTGGGGCATTTGCGCCCAAGGCGCATCTGCCTCGGGCATGACATTTGGTATTTGGGCTTAGACATTTGACATTTCAGCCACTGTTTCTCCCCACGAGACCACTATACCCCAACAGCTTCTTCTCCGCGAGACGCATACGCTGACGCTCTCGCGGCCGATGGTGATCAAAGCCCATAATATGCAAAAGCCCGTGCACAAAAAGCAAAGAAATTTCATCGGCCGCGCTAACGCCGTGTTCGCGCGCTTGCTTTTTGGCCAACGGATAGCAAATAACTATTTCTCCGTAATCAAAACTCAACACATCGGTTGGCAAATTTTTATTTCTGTAAATGCGATTAAGCCGCTGGACAGCGCTAGTGCCGGTGAGCACCAGTGACAATTCTCTCGCCCTTAGCCGGCGCCCAAATTTCCGCACCGTGAGATTAGCCAAAGACTGCAGACGACTTCTAGGTAAACGGCACTGCACTAATTTATGAATTTCTAGACGCATTAAGCCCATACGAAAATACGAAATAGTACGAATATACGAAATTGGCTGACTGCTAGAACAGAAAACTTTTTCGTACCTTTCGTATAGTTTCGTAATTTCGTAAGAATACTGGTCATTAACGAGCTGGCGTGATACTTCCAATCAAGAGCTCAAACGCAGTGCGGTAGTTAAGTTCGGTTTTTGTGCCGCTGTTATAACTTACGACAAAAACCTTGGCCGGATTATCAGAGTCAATAAAGTAGAATGTCTGACGGTCGGGCGAAAAAATGCCAACATGTTTGCCCACTGTTTCCGTGGCCACAGCGGCAATGTCCGCGGTCGTAAAAATCTTTTTGTACCAATCAAGAAGAAACAAATTTTCACTATTCGGCTGAAGATCCACTGACATAAACTCATCTGGCGAAGCTATGAAACGAATAACTTCTCCTTCGCTCGAGCGTTCCACTGACCAAGCAGAGGGATAATTAATAGAAAACTGCGGCTTCGTGGCTGAAGTGTAAGTCTTGACTAACGTTGAATCAAGCAGACGACCACTGCCGGCAGGGTTGTAGCCATTGGTGAGTTCTTGTTTATCTGCAAATCCATCACCATCACTATCTGGTTTTGCTGCGCTGGTGCCATAAAGCAATTCTTCGGCATCAGTTAATCCATCGGCATCGGCATCAACACTAGAAGGCAATTGTACGGCTGGCGGCGGCGCTGCCGGCGCCGGTTCATTGGGCGACGGCTCGGTTGGTGCTGCTGGAGCGGCCGGTTCATTGGTTAATGGCAAGCTGGATGGTGGCTCGGTTGGCGACGGGGCCGGGGACTCTGGTGTTGAGGGTTTGGGTGAAGCTGACGAAATCGTATTTGAAGCATTGTTAGCTGTTGGCGGTTTGGCGCTCGCCAGCAGCAAATAAACTGCCCCCACCACGCCAATAGCCAAAACGACGACAATGGCCCAAATTTTTCCGGAAGTCCAAAACGGCGGCGCTTCTGGAGTCAAAAATTTTGCCGGCATGGTGTAAAAAACTGTTTCTTCGTGCACCTTGCCGGCCTCAAGCGGAGACGACAAAGATAACAAAGACGAAGGCGCGCTGGGTGCTTCTTCTATTTGCGTTTTCTTGCCGAAACCAAATAGACTCATTAACGTAAATCTCAATGACTAAATCCTAATATCAAATCAATAGCTGAATGACTTCATGACCAAAACCTTTAACCTTTTAACTTGCGCTTTTGACTTTTGCATTTTAAATTTTGAACTAGTTATTGCGGCACATTTAACAATTTGCCGGGTCCGTTCGGATCGTAGCCCGCCCTAACTTCATCGCCGTCACGATACCCGTCTGCATCAGTATCAGAATTTAGAGCGTTGATATGATAAGAGTTAACCTCTTCACCGTCAAAAAGTCCGTCCCCATCAGTATCAGGATTTTTTGAATCAGTGCCAAGATTAGCTTCTTGCTCATCCAGCAAGCCGTCGCCATCAGAATCTAGAACCAAGGGTGCTGGTTGAGGAGGCGGCTGATCAGTAGTCGGCGTGGCTGGCGTATCGTTCACTGGCGTTGGTGTTGGCGTTGCAGTTGACGGCCCGGAGAGGCCAAACAAAACGCCCCGAAAAGCATAAGCCGCCCAAACCCCGCCGCCCAAAATTACAACTACTACCACACTAATAATTATCTGCTTCCAAGGAACTTCTTTTTTGTCCGACAAAATTTCTGGCGGCAAAATCGCGGGTATGGGGCCGGTCGGCGCCGATGGTTTTGGTGGCGCTGGCGGCGGAGGCGCGGGAGGTGTTGGAGCCGTGAACGGCGGAGGAGTTAATGGCCATGACGGAGACGAGGGTGGAGGTGTCGAAACTGACGGCGGAACAATAGGCCTAATCGGCTGGGGCGCAGGCACCGGCTCAACACCAGAGAGCATATCCACGGGCTCGGCTGTGGGGATTGGCCGTCCGGCCGGAGGAGGAGGCGGAGGGGTCGGCCCCGAAGGTTGCGATGAGGGTAGATTTTCCGGTTTTACGCCCGGCGGCGGTTGGTCGAACATAGATATTATTATTTTAACATAAATTAATTGAAACTAAAATTATATGGCTATTCTACTGACAGAGCGCTCTATTGCATCGCGCATAATACAAGGTGTTATTGTTATTATAAGTCATTATGGGAATACCGTTTGTATCAATCTTTAATGATACCCAGTGTTCATTGGTGTCCATATTGTCAACTAAAGTAAAATTCTGCGTCGCCGTAGAGCAAGACGTATCAGTGCAATAGAAGAAAGCAAGCTTATCTTGCGACAATGAATTGGATCTGCCGCTATAAAAGATACCTTGTAACTTCTTACCGCCACTTCCATCGGCACCATAATCAATGGATAGGCCAAAAGGTGACGGGCCGGCTGTTCCGTACAAATAATTACCATCAATGATAACGTTTATGGCCGCTCCTGGTTGACGATAATTGATATTGCGAGTACCGGAGCAAGCGGGCACATCTCTAGATACGCCTGTTGGCCACGCGTTATATCTATTACCGACATCACGGCTATGGGCTGGCGCTTCATTCGGGCCGGGGCCACACCCTGCCACCCAACTACTATCCAAGGTGCTATAAGATTTAGAACCAGCGCCAGTGCAAAAAGAATTGGAGCACCAGAATGACTGTAGGGATATGCTAGTAGTATAGGCAAGACCGCTAGGTAACCCGTTTGATCCCATTGCCGCGACCACGCCATCGCCTGTTGTTGCTCCCATGGGTTCACAATGCCAAGCGGCATTGGGACAAGGAGTTGTTACTGTGCCGCTGCGATTAGCTGCTCGCAAACCAGATCCTGACTTTTTGTAAAATATTAATGGCACATCAAATGACGCTCCGCTGAACACAAGAGAATTATGGCTATTTACCAGACCAGAATCTACCGTAGTGCAGGTCCAAGCCGTAGTGTTGCTGCACCCTGTCCCGCCGGCGATGACAAATTCCGCATAGCGCAGGATGGCGCCCGGACCAGGATAACTGATGGCAGGATCACCAGCTCCGTTTAATTTCATAGCCAAGGAAGTACGTTTAGCGGCAGAATCAACATCGTCAATTATAACAGGCGCAGGGCTAGTACAGGTTGCATTGTTACATTTAATGAACATTAACTTATTAGCAACGTCATCAATATAACTAAGGCGCGCCAAACCATCACTTCCTATCTTCAAGTCGCTGCCAATACCATTGGCGCCTATAGATGTAATAACCGCCGGCGGTACAAAAATGGTCCAAGTCCAGTTGAGAGTATTGGTGCTCACATTGCCCTGATTATCACTAACCCGTACGTTTAAAGTATGCAAGCCATTCGGCAATGAAGGTGATGTATAAGTTACTGGCGCATAAGCCGCGGCAGGAGGTGCTGGATTAACATTGCAATCAGCATAGGCGCCTGAATCAATACTGCATTTAAACGCAGTAATGGTCGTGCCCACATCTGCATCATCTCCGCGCAAAGTGAAAGTGCTCGTATCGGCCGCTACAACTCCGCTTGGACCTGACACAACTACCGCTGACGGTATGCTCCAGCTGAAAGTTGAGGACCAGGCGTTGACGTCTTCGGCACCGAGACCGTCGCGCGCCCTGACGCGGAAAGTATAATCACCGGATAAAAGAGGGCCTGCATTAAAGTAAGCAACAGCACCTGAATTATCGGTTGTGCAAGGAGAGGGCACGGCTTGGTTTACTCCATTGCGTTTAAGTTCACAAATATAATTCATCGGATTATCTACTGGCGCAGGATCAGTTGCTGTAAAAGAGAAAGCAGCGAGGTTGCCTATAAATGGATCAAAGCCCATGGCTGTATTGTTGAAGCTGGTAATAGTCGGCGGTAGGTTCGGCTGGACACTCCAAATAAATGTCGCTGGTGAAGAATCTGAAAGACTGGATGAATCAGTAGCCGCCACTTCAAAGCGGTAAGTATTGCCAGCGGACAAATTGGCACTGGTATATGACATTGCGCCGCTATTGCAAGCGTCGGTTCTCAATAACGCATTGCTGACATTATTAAATAACTTACAAGTGTAGGTAAATGGTCCAATGGGTGTTTCTGGGTCATCGGTGCCAACAAAACCAAAGCTGGCGCTAACGGAACGAGTGCCATACGCTGCTCCGCCGCCGCTGGCACAAGCGGCCTGATTTCCTCCGCCGTCCCTAACATCAGGACAGCTTGTTGTGGAAGTATCAGGAGCGGTCGCCGTAAAGGTGAATGGTGAATAATCGGTGTAAATTCCATTCGCGTCACTACCGCTAGTACCGTACACTCTCAAAGTTACTGCCCCTGCCGCATGCGCCGGAGTGGTGAATATTTCTGAATTGGCGCTACCGCTAGTCGCCCGTAATGTTGCGTCAACCTTGACGCCATTCGCATAATTGCCAGCAAGGTCGGTACCCACAACCGTAATTGTCTGTCCGCCCATTGTATCCAGATTATTATTTGGTGTTACTGAAGTGACTGTTGGCGGCGTTCGATAGGTCATACAAATATTGCAGGTTCCATTCTGACCGCCGGGATTAGTAACCACGACATCATACGAACCCGCGGCTTTGGCTGGAGCATTAGCCGTGAGTTGCGCAGCGTTTACAAAAACTACGTTTGTCGCGGATGTACTGCCTATTGTAACTGTCGCACCGCTTACGAAGTTTTCTCCGTTAATGGTAACACTTCGTCCGCCGCTCGTTGCCTGCGGATTATTGCCAGTGACCGAGGTAACACTGACGACCAAATCAAATGTGACTGTTATTGGCACATTGGCAGTGACGTTGTTGATCGTACAAGTATTGCCGCTTGAAGATGAGCACCCTGCCCAAGCCGCTGTTGTTGTGCCGGCAGGCGGAGCGACGGTCAGAGTTACGTTGCTTCCTTGGGGCACAGTATTGAACACACAAGGATACGTGGAACAGGGTGAACCAGTTCCAACTGAAGAACTCATTGATACGCTGGCCGTGCTTGTACCGTTTCTATTAACCGTAATGGAATAATATGGCACAAACGTCGCTGTCACTGGAGTATCAGCATTAAGTATAATGGGACAAT
>MGEP01000020.1:0-1932 GCA_001791425.1 Candidatus Uhrbacteria bacterium RIFCSPLOWO2_02_FULL_48_12 | reverse complement strand
ACAGCCGCCGCCAGACCAGCCAGTGAAAACCGAGGTGCCTGAAGCCGCGGCGGTAAGAGTAATTGAAGTGCCGCCAAGATAAGAACGAGAGCATGGGAACGGATCAGCGACGCTACCGCAAGTAAAGGCAGGTACTCCGCCGGCCAGCGGCACATTGACTGTGCCATTGCCTGTGCCGCCTTTGTTAATAGTTAGACTATATGTTTTTTCAAAGGTGGCGGTGCAGTTACGTACTCCTGACATAGTGACTGAATCATCAGTACAATCAGCATCGCCAGACCAGTCAATGAAAGTGGTGCCAGCAAGTTCTGTATGATTTAAAGCAACCACTTGATTCTGGGAAAAGGTTGCACTGCAAGTTCCTCCGCAATTAATACCAGCTGGAGTAGTGGTGACAGTACCATTAGCAACACCAGTGCCGGCCTTTGTAATGTTTAGAGAGTAGGTCGGATCAAAGTTAGCTGTCACTTGAGTATCGGCGTTGAGTGTAATAGCACAATTGCCAACACCAGAACAGCCGCCTGACCAGCTAGTGAAGACTGAATTCGCTCCGGCCGCGGCCGTGAGAGTAATGGAGGCGCCACCAAGATAAGAACGAGAGCATGGGAATGGATCAGCACCGCTGCCGCAAGTAAGGGCAGGCACGCCGCCGGCCAGCGGCACATTGACTGTGCCATTGCCTGTGCCGCCTTTGCTGATAGTTAGACTATATGTTTTTTCAAAGGTGGCGGTCACCGTCCGCGCAACGCTCAAGTTCACATTACAAGGGTTGGCTCCTGTGCAGTCATTAGACCAAGCAATGAATATTGAAGTGCCTGTTGGGTTAGCCATAAGACCATTCACTGTTGTGCCAGATGGATAATCTTTGGTACAGGGGAAGTTGTCAGGAGCCACCCCGCAGGTGAAGGATGGTACGCCGCCGGCGGCTGGTACTGATACTGTGCCTGTGCCGCTGCCAGATTTTTGAATGGTAAGAGTATAAGTGCGATCAAACGTCGCGGTTACCATGACATCGGCGCTGATATTGTTCACATTGCAGGTGTTGCCGCTTGAGGTCGTACAGCCGGTCCAGCCAGTGAACACCGAATTCGCTCCGGCGGTAGCAGTAAGAGCGACACTGGTGCCGGCGGTGTAATTCTCGTCGCAATCCCCTCCGCAACTAATGCCTGTGCCGGTTACTGTACCGGAGCCACTGCCCGGCTTCTGGACACCAAGACGATAAGACGGCGGAGAAAAATCAGCTGTCACTTGAGTATTCGCAGTAATATTAATCACGCAACTGCCAACACCAGAACAGCCGCCGCCTGACCAACCCGCAAAAGTGGACCCGCCAGATGGGATAGCTGTGAGGGTAATTGCTGTTGACGAAAGATATGCTTCACTGCAGTCATTGGCGCTATTATCGCCGCAGTCAATGCCAGATGGGGCACTAGTAACTTTGCCTATACCAGCACCGGTCTTGCTAACACTCAATGTAAAGGTCGTCTGGAAAGTAGCCGTACAACTGATAGGGCCTGTCATTGTAACTGAACCATCCGTGCAATCAGCACCGCCAGACCAGCCAACGAATTGGGAATTAGCGGATGCTGTAGGCGTTAAAGTAACTGAATCACCCCGCGCTAACCCAGAGACAACACACGAAGACGAACAGCTGGTCGGGCTTCCTTTTGAGACTGCTACCTGACCGCTTCCCGAACCCGTAATGGTAATACTTAAATCATACGATATGGCGGGGAAATCAACCTTAACGACAATTGCTAATGTTGGCATTACAAAAGTGCAAATTGGATTAACACTCCCTTTGCATGGACCTTCCGTCCATTTAACTGTAGTGCCAGCAGTGGGTGTGGCTGTTAATTTGACGACCTTACCGGGAAGTGTTGAAACTTTACAAGTATTGGGGCCGTCGCATATTACTCCCGGAGACGCCTC
>MGEP01000019.1:17407-19983 GCA_001791425.1 Candidatus Uhrbacteria bacterium RIFCSPLOWO2_02_FULL_48_12 | reverse complement strand
ACTATTAGTTTGCCAGATCAGTGCGATCAGGAGCCGCAATTTGAAAAATATACTGTGCCGGAAATATACCGTGGTAAGGCCACGGCCGTTGATTTTTCTTCATATCCGGAAGCCGAACAATTCCGCACCGTCATTCGCACTGGCGTATCTAAAGGGCCGAATTTTGCCGGCCATTACGCGGTTATTGAATGGGGTTGCGGCACTTCATGTCAGAATCACGCTATCGTGGATGTAGAGAGCGGCAAAGTTATTGAGTTTGGCCTGCAGTCTTTCTATGGTGTGGCTCATAAGCTCAATAGCTCTTTGCTGATCGTGAATCCAGCCGTTAATCTGCCCGAAGATTCAGAACAGGCAATCACCACTGATTTTTATGTGTGGCAAGATAATAATTTAAATTTCAGCTGTCGCTTGCCGGGTACTGCGCCGCGCATGCTTTTATGAAAATATCAGCGAAGTTGCCGCAATTTGGCAAAGAAACGGTTTTGCTTATAGTCACTGGTCAGTTAGGGGCCGCTTTTTATCTTGCCAGAAACGGTGAACTGACAAAGGCCGCTTCTTTTGAATTGAGGAAGCCCAAGTATTCTGACCATGAAGGAAAATTTTTGCGCCGCGGGCGCGGCAAAATTTTTGCGGCTGGCGCGGTTTATGAATTTGACAAACAAGGAATGATTAAAGAATTTTTGCGTGAGCTGGATGGACGAACAAAGGTGTTGATGATAAAACACCAAGTTACTGCTTCATATCTTTACGCTCCGGCTCATTTGATGCAGCAGATTAAAACTAAAATCACCAAGATTTTGGGCAGTAGTTATGTGATGTCGTTTCGCGGCAATTACCATAATTGCCATCCTTTTGAGCTTTTGGAGATGATCGGGGCGAGAAAAGCGAGGCGCGCTGTCCGTCAGCGCGTTGCGCCAACGAATCGTGAAGTAATTAAAATTCTGCGTCGTCAATGAAAATTATTTTCGCCACGCACAACAATGGCAAGCTAAAGGAAATGCTGGAAATTCTGCGAGATTTGGATATAG
The DNA here is from genome assembly GCA_001791425.1 of Candidatus Uhrbacteria bacterium RIFCSPLOWO2_02_FULL_48_12. Lineage (GTDB taxonomy): Bacteria > Patescibacteriota > Patescibacteriia > GWA2-46-9 > GWA2-46-9 > GWA2-46-9. The sequence goes on along the minus strand of MGEP01000019.1, from coordinate 18,955 downwards.
ATTTGTTGAGCACCGAAGAAGTTGGCCTTAAGGAAGAGCCGATTGAAGATGGCGCGACGTTTGAAGAAAATGCTTTGAAGAAAGCGCGATTTACAGCGGCACAAACGAAGGAGTGGGCTATTGCCGATGATTCCGGCATATGCATTGATGAGTTGGGCGGTTTGCCCGGCGTGGTTTCCGCCAGGTGGGCAGGCGAAGGCGCTTCAGATGAAAAAATTATACGCCATACCCTCACTGCGCTCGCGAGCACGCCTCCGGATAAGCGGGGGGCTTATTTTGAAACAGCCGCGGTTTTAACGGCGCCTGATGGCCGTTATTGGATTTTTACGGCTAAGATCAACGGGCACATTGCCACGGCGCCGCGCGGTCTGCCGCGGCCCAAGTTGCCTTATGATCTTATTTTTATTCCTGATGGCCACCAAAAAACATTCGCGGAAATGTCTGATGATGAAAAAAATTCATTGAGTCACCGCGGTTTAGCATTTCGGCAACTCAAAGCTTTTTTAACAGGGGAGTTTGAACTGCGAAGTATGTTATAATGACCGCTGGATTTTATGCGTAAGAATATGGTAAAAGCCATAGAAAATTTTTTGCTCACAAAGAGCGACAAAATTCAGAAAGCCCCCTTAATATTTATATTTGGCGCGTTGAGTTTGGAATTATCAAGACACGCCTCTCAATTATTTAAAAAGAAATGCGGTTCATATATTTTAGTCTCTGGCGGACCGCGCCGGAAACTTCGTGGCCTGACAGAAGCTGAATCACATCGCCGCAATCTCATTAAGCATGGCGTGCCCAACAACAGAATCATCTTGGAATCAGCGGCGGCCAATACGTTAGAAAATGTTGTGAAATCTAAACGGATTATCCTTCGGCATTTTAAGAAAATACCATCAAGAATGATTATTATATGTCAGCCGTTTCATGGCCGCAGAATACTAATGACCTTGCGCCGGCATTTATCCGCCCAGACCAAATATATAATGCAATTAGTTCCAACTAAAAGCCACAGGGTTAAAAATTGGTGGCGCAATAAAACACTAAGAACCCATGTCATTGATGAAATCAGGAAGATAGGTGAGTACACGCAAAGAGGGCATTTAACTTGGCGGTAATTAGTTTATATAATTGCCGATGAAAAACTATGCTAAAGTGGGCAAAAGGGTGGGTCAGCCGGCGTACCGAACGCCGTCATCCTTTCGTTATCGCCGGCATCTTAAAACAGCCAAGATCAAATCCGCTAAAGTTAAGTGAGGATATGACGAGAAAATTATCTATAGTTATCGTGATTATTATTTTGGCAATTTTTGCCATTGCTTCACTGGTCCTGATTCTTAGAAGCTGTGAAGACGACTGGTGCTTTGTTTTTGAATGGCAAAAGATCAGAGCAACTCACGGTTTTGAAGAGTGCGCGGCGCGCGGTTTCCCAGTGGAAGAATCATACCCGCGGCGCTGTCGGGCCGGCGGCCGGGTATTTATTGAGGGCATAACACCAACAGTGCCGAGCGAGGCCAATATTCAGGTGACCGAACCCAAGCCAAATCAAGA
>MGEP01000019.1:8856-17398 GCA_001791425.1 Candidatus Uhrbacteria bacterium RIFCSPLOWO2_02_FULL_48_12 | reverse complement strand
TTTGAAAATGTTTTTAATTATCGTCTTCGTGACGCCGATGGAGAAATTCTTATTGAGGGGTTCAGCACCGCGGCCAGCCCCGATGTTGGGTTATTTGGGCCGTTCAGCGTGGAAGTTAATTATCCTCAGCCAAAAGGGAAAGACGGTATAGTGGAAGTCTTTAACTATTCGGCCAAAGACGGTTCAGAAGAAAATAAAGTAAGTATTCCGGTGCGCTTTACGGCGGTAGAAGCAGAAACCGTCAAAGTATTTTTTAGTAACAGCGCCAAAGATCCGGCGGCCCTCAATTGTTCTAAGACTTATGCCGTAGAGCGGCGCGTTCCACAAACCGTGGCCGTGGCGAGAGCGGCGGTTGAGGAGTTGCTTTCTGGGCCGACGACGGCCGAAAGGAATGTCGGCTACTTTACCAGTATCAATGAAGGAGTAAAAATACAGCGCTTGACCATAAAAAATGGCATGGCCGAGATAGATTTTGATGCCACCATTGAACAAGCACTTGGCGGCTCTTGCCGCGTGGCCGCTATTCGTTCGCAAATTACGGAGACCCTAAAACAGTTTCCAACAGTTAAAAAAGTGGTCATTTCTGTTAATGGACGCGTGGCTGATGCTCTTCAGCCATGAAAATTTCAGTCAAGGTTAGAACAGGAGCGCGTGAAGAAGGAGTGGAAGAGATAGATGACAATAGTTTTTTAGTTAGGGTTAAAGCCGAACCAATAGACGATAAAGCCAACAAGGCCTTGCTTAGGGTGCTGGCTCGTTATTTTCAAGTGACGCCGTCTGTTATTAAAATTATTCACGGCCGTTCATCCAAACATAAATTGATTGATGTGCCATTGGATAACGGCCAGTTATAGTGTTTATGGTGGTCGTCTTGCACAATATCAGAAGCATGCATAATGTCGGCTCAATTTTCCGCACGGCTGACGCCGTGGGTTGCGAAAAAATTTATCTCTGCGGTATCACTCCTTCTCCATTGGACAGATTTGGACGGTCCAATGGAAAATTGCTGAAAGTTTCGCTGGGGGCGGAGAAATATGTTGACTGGCGGCATTATTCATCGGTCGCCAGGGCAATTGATGAATTGAAGGCGGGCGGTTACGCCATTTTTGCCGTTGAGCAAAACAAAAAATCAACTTCTCTTTATCGTTTGAAACCGATACGTTCTCAAAATATGAAATATGCTTTAATTTTGGGGGATGAGGTGAGGGGACTATCCGCGGCCATCCTTAAAAAAGCAGATAAAATTATTGAAATCCCTATGCGCGGCAAAAAAGAGTCATTGAACGTGGCTGTCGCCTTTGGCATTGTTGCTTTTTACCTTTTAAAATAAGTATTCTCAAATTCTTACCCACGCACCAGTCCCGCTTGGCGGGACGGTGCGGGGTTCCGCTACACGGAACCCCGTTCGGCAAGAAGCCACGGCTGTAAAGCCGTGGAGCTTCACTTGTCCGCCTTGGGCGGAAGAATATAAGAATTATTTTTAGAAACATCAATAAATTATGCGCATTGTATCTTTGGCGCCGGTCATGACGGAAATTCTTTACGCCCTTGGGGCGGCTGACGATATTGCGGCCGTGACCAGATTTTGCGATTGGCCGCCTGAGGCGCGGCAAAAGGAACAGATTGGCGCCTGGATAAATTTCGAACCGGCCAAATTAAATGAGCTTAAACCTGATTTGATTTTCGCTTCATACTATATGCCGGAGTCTCTGCGGCAGTGGGAGGGTGCGGGTCAGCTGCTGCATTTTGAGCCCAGAAATTTGTGGGAGGTTTTTGATTCAATTCGCGCGATTGGCGAGGCGGTGGGGAAAAGCCAGCGCGCCGACGAAGTAGTGGCGGAGATGAAAAGCGGATTTGCCAAAATTCGTCTCCATCCTTTGGAATATCGACCACGCGTTTACATGGAGGAGTGGTTTCAGCCGCCCCTAGCCGCCGGTAATTGGGTACCAGAAGTTGCGGCCATTGCCGGCGGCGAAGAGATTATTGCCGAAGTTTCCCGTCCAAGCAAAACTTTCTCTTTGGCCGCCTTGTCTTTGGCTGATCCGGATTTGATTGTGTGCCATTGGCAGGGCTGGGGCGATCGTACTGATTTGGGGCGCATAGTGGAGCGTCCGGGCTGGCAGGAGCTTCGCGCTATGGCGGAAAATAAAATATTTTTTCTTGACGACGCCCTGATTAATCGGCCCGGGCCGCGTTTGGTTCAGGGCGCGCGGGCGCTTAATAAAATTTTTAGTGGCGCAAAAGATTTGCTTCAGGTATAATAGCCGCAATATGAAGCAAAATGATAAATCTCGCGCCGCGCCGCGTTATCACGATTCTGCCCAAAATAGTCTATTTGGCGCTTCGGCATCGCGTGGGGCGGCTAAAGACGAGGGGAGTAAGCCATTACGTCTCTCGCCCACTAGCGGACTCAATTTATATAACGATTGCCCGCGCTGTTTCTGGCTGCATTATAACGGGCGAGTGCCGCGCCCGCGGGGCATTTTTCCGTCACTCCCGGGGGGCATGGATTTGGTGATTAAAGATTATTTTGACGAGTATCGCGGTGCCTTGCCGCCGGAATTGCAAGGACGGATAAAAGGCGACTTGATGAAAGACGTAAATCTTATGAATCAGTGGCGCAACTGGCGAACCGGTCTTGAGTATTTTGACAAGCAACGCAACGCGGTTTTGTTTGGAGCGCTGGACGAATGTTTGGTGCATGATGGTAAATACGTCCCGCTTGATTACAAAACGCGCGGCAGTGCGCCTAACGACGGCGATAGTGAACGTTATTATCAAACACAGCTTGATGCTTATGCCTTAATGCTTGAAGCGAATGGTTATCCGGTAGCCGATTTTGCGTATTTGGTTTACTATTATCCCAAACGAGTGGGCGAACATGGAGCAGTGAGCTTCAATATTCAGCCCATAGAATTGTCTTTAGACGCCAATCGGGCTAAAGATACTTTTGAAAAAGCTGTTGATTCGCTTCAAAAGCCCTTGCCCAATCATCAGGAAAACTGCGAGTATTGCTCATGGCATAAAAATATGAGCGCTTTTAGTTTCTAATTATTTTTTGACTGAATTATGACTTTTGATGAATATCAAAAAAAGTCTAGACGCACGGCTCTTTATCCTCGGGCAGGCCAGAATTATATTTATCCGACGCTTGGTTTAGCCGGGGAAGCTGGTGAGGTGGCCAACAAAATTAAGAAAATTGAACGCGATCATGATGGGGTGTTGGATGAAAACACCAAGGTGGCCGTGGAAGATGAATTGGGCGATGTGTTGTGGTACGCGGCGCAGTTGGCCACTGAATTGGGCATATCTTTTGAGGAGGTGGCTGAAAAAAATTTGGAAAAACTTGCCGCGAGATTAGAGCGCGGAAAAATTTCAGGAGCCGGTGATCAACGCTAGCAGTATGAATAGCGGCCTTGCGCCGCGCCACATTGGTTTTATTATGGATGGCAACCGCCGTTGGGCACGCGGTCGCGGGTTGCCGACTTTTGAAGGGCATCGGCATGGTTATGAAAAAATGAAAGAAGTTGGTCGCTGGTGCCTTGAGCGCGGTGTTGAAAATATAACCGTTTTTGCTTTTTCCACGGAGAATTGGCGGCGTTCGGAGGAGGAGGTAAATTATTTAATGCGGCTTATCAATCGTGTTCTAACGACAGATATTGATGAGTTTAACCGGCTGGGGTTGAGATTAAAGATTATTGGACGACGAGACGGCTTGTCCAATGAGATTCAGCGAGCCGCTGAAGCGGCCGAACAGTGCACCGTGAGCAATATTAAGGGAACGCTGTATGTCGCTCTGAACTATGGCGGGCGCGCGGAAATCATTGACGCCGCGAAGGCCATTTTGAGAGCCAAGGTACCACCGGATGATGTTGACGAAGCATCGTTTGCCAAATTTTTGTACGCGCCAGAAGCGCCTGATTTAGATTTAATCATTCGCACCTCTGGAGAACAGCGTCTATCCGGGTTTATGCTTTGGCATTCTGTCTATAGTGAGTTATACTTTATCACTAAGCACTGGCCGGAGTTTTCAGCAGAGGATCTTGATTCGGCTCTGGCCTTGTATCAAGATAGGCATAGACGCTTTGGCCAATAACCCCGCACCCTTACGGCGTTAGCGGTCTTTGGCAGCAGGACATTAAGCAGCTATAGGCACCACAAACTACTAAACTACTTAATGATCTAGGCATCAAGCCAATGCTCGCTAAATCATTTAGGTTAATTAAGTTTTTATCATTGTTTTGCTTCATAATAAACACGAGTTATTATTGATTCTAGAGTGAGTAACGCCGAAAGGTGCGGGGTAAATATTTATGACACTATCACCACAAAGTAATAGCAAACTAGGATTCGCCGTCGCCTCTGACGAGTTGTTTGATCTCACTCTTTATCGCTCCATTAGAGAACAGGCGGATCCCAGCTGGCATAAATTGCTTGATCAATTAATACCGATTGAAGAGAAGCATTTTGCCTTTTGGCAAAACTTTTTTGATTTGCGCGTTGAACGGTTGGATTTTTGGCGCCGGGCCAAGCTCAAGACAATGTTGTTTCTGGTGCGCTTGTTTGGCCACGGTTTTATTCATTTGCTTTTGGAGTCAATAGAAGTTCACGGCATCAGAAAATATTTGAAACTGTGGGACGAGTATAAAGATACTTCATTGGGTGAAGCCGTTCGCGGGATTTTGGACGATGAATTTAAACATGAAGACGCTATTGTTTCCGGCGGGGCCGAGCGGCGAATCAGCGGTGAGAAAATTCGCAACATTTTTTTGGGATTAAACGATGGTTTGGTAGAAATCTTGGGGGCGGTCAGCGGATTTTTTGCCGTTTTTGGCGATACGACTAAGGTTTTTATTGCTGGGCTGACCGTGGCTGTGGCTGGCGCCTTTTCCATGGCCGCCGGTGTCTTTGTGTCTTCCGGGTCCGAGAAGGAAGTTGAATCAACCCAGCGCCGTAAAAAAGAGTTTTTGGAAAGAAAGCGCCGCGATGTTGATGATGGGGTTAAGCCATTCAGGCAGGCCACCATCGTGGGAGTTGCTTATTTGGCCGGATCGTTTATTCCTATTTTCCCGGTTTATCTGGGAGCCAAGAATATTTGGGCTTCTTTGGTGTCAGCTGGTTTGGTGCTCTTTATCATTTCTTTTATTTTGGCTTTTTTATCGGGCATGAATATAAAGCGTCGGGTAATGACAAATCTTATCATTGGGGCAACGGCAGTCATTGTGACTTACGCCATCGGCTCACTGGCTAAAACTATTTGGGGGATTCAGGTTTAAAATTTTTTAGTCCCAACATTCATGTTGATCTTGTACAGGCACCTTGGCATCCAGTCCCATAGTCCACCCCGTTAGAAATGGTTGGGGCTAAATTTGGTATGAGCTATATAAGAACCAAATCAGCTAGATTATTGCCAATAAAGCAAATTCGCTGACAACCGCAGGATTTCTAACGGGGTCCAGACTATTGGACTGGGTGGATCATGCCTGAAACAGGAAGGTGAAGCTCCATGACTTTATCCCGCCCCGCCGCGGCGGGGTGGTCTCCACAGAGATTGGGGGAGCGAAACCCCACACCGTCCCGCCAAGCGGGACTGGTGCGTTGGGTAAGGTTAGAATTAAAAAAGAGATCTGCCGAGAAGCATTCTTCTCGGCCGATATTGAAATTGAAGCGAGCAAAGCGGTCTAGGCCGCAATGGCGCCTTTCATGCCCCGACGGTGGTCAGCAATTGAAAGGAGCCCCTCATCCTTCAAGGTGTCCAGCATCTCTTTTCTGGTGGTGAGGCACCGTATTGTCACCTCCAATTTGATGCCGACCTCACGAGACAAGCGCGTGATTGCCTTTTTGATGTAGGGGATTCCACCCTCCTGTCTGTCGCAGAACGCGAGAATCAAGTCAATCGGGAAACCCTGTCTCACCCATCTTTCAAGTGCCTGGGAGATGGTCTGGCCAGTCATGATAGTGTCATCAATCATGGCATAGCGGCAGCCTGGTATGGGGTTCCCAATAATTCTCAAGAGCTGATTTTCTGATCTGGTCTCGGGAACAATGGCGACAATGGGGCATTTGGCTAGATACCCGACAATGCCGACTATCGGCGCGAGAGACATAGAAACGCCGATAATGGCGTATTCCCTTACTCCGTCTGGGGTCTGATAATGTTGATCGAGGGCGGTATGGTAGAGTTTAGCCACTCGTTCACGAACGGCGGGGGTGCGAAAGATCGGATCGCGTAGTCGCAGATCAAAAAAGGTTTCCACGCCGTCAAGGGCAATCTGGAGAAAAGATACAAACTTATAATAACCTGTGTTAGACTATTGATATGAAACGAGATCATCTACAAAAAGCTTTTTCTATTATTGAGCTCATTGTGGTTATTGGTATTATTGCGGTTTTGGCAACCATTGTGGCGGTTGCGACAAGTTCGGTAAGAATTAAAGTTCGTGACCAAGCGAGAATGACCGATCTAAATAACATCTATAGATTTTTAGGAACAGCTGGAGGCAGTTCCATAGCCAGCTATTGGCCGGACAGCATACCGAATGAAGACGATTTGAATGTTTTGATTGACGCTTGGAAAAGCAAATTTAACAGCAATTTATTTTCACAGCCGCCGCATGATCCGCGAGCGGCCACTCAAAGCAAGAGCGGTTATCGGTACCGCTACGACAGCGGCAACGTTGTTATTTATGCCAATTTGGAAAAAAAGGATACACCAGCCACTTTATCTTTCAGTGAACCAACTCCAGCCGGCGGCCGCGGCGTGTTTATCGGTACCGGACCATGGACCAGCGGCGTTAATGGCACTGATCGCTATTATCAAGTGAGCAATTGATTGGCGCAAAAGTTTTTACATTTATGTCGGCTCCTAATAATTTATTATTCATATATCGTCAGTTGCGCCGTCAATATGGTCATCCTCAAGACCAGTGGGGGTTATGGTGCAAGAGACGCAAGAGTTTGCCGGAAAAAGAAGAAGTGATTATCGGAGCGATTCTCACCCAGCGCACAAATTGGCGAAATGTTGAACTGGCCATGGCCAATCTCAAGCGCCATAAGGCGGGACGGCTAAAAACTGTATATAACTTAGCAAAAAATAACCCTCGCAAATTGGCCATGCTCATTCGTTCGTGCGGTTTTTATAAAACAAAAGTAAAATATCTTAAAACAGCGGCAGATTTTTTTATTAGAAACGGAGGAGTGAAGAAGATATCAAATCGACCGCTGACTAAATTACGCGACGAGCTTTTACAGCTTCACGGCGTTGGTCCGGAGACAGCCGACAGCATCTTGCTTTATGCCTTGAGCAAACCAATATTTGTCGTTGATGAATACACGCGCCGTTTGGCAAGACAGAAAAGTTTAGCCGTTAAATCGTTAAACTACCATCATTTGCAGGAATTTTTTACAAGGAGATTGCCAAAAAGTTACCAATTGTATCAGGATTTTCACGCTTTAATTGTTGTTGGCGGGAAGGATGACAGAGTGAGTAGTGGGTAGTGAGTAGTGGGTAGAATGAATGACTAATGACTAAATCCTAATGACAAATAAATGCTTAAATGACTAAATGACCTAATTTTTACCCACGCACCAGAAAGCCACGGGCATAAGCCCGTGGATGAATGGCTTTCGGTGCGGGGTTCCGCTCCACGGAACCCCGTTCGGCAAGAAGCCACGGCTGTAAAGCCGTGGAGCTTCACATTTTGAGACATTAGGATTTGATTAGACATTCGGATTTAGATATTAGGATTTACTGGGAGTTTTTTAATTTATCGTATATGCCACGAAACAAAATTATTTTTCTCCTCATTTTGTTGTTGGTTTTTGTTTTGGGTGTTATTATTGTTATATATTTAAAAAAACAGCGCCCGGCAGAATTAGCTCCCATTTCACCACTAACCAATATGCAGCTCACCAGTCCGGCATTCCAAAACAATGAATATATTCCCCAACAGTATACCTGCGATGGAGCTAATGCGAACCCGCCGCTTAATATTTTGGATGTGCCTTCAGCGGCTAAGAGTTTGGTTTTGATAGTTGATGATCCTGACGCGCCGCGCGGCGATTGGGTGCACTGGACAGTTTGGAACATCAATCCGACGACCGCCTCAATTGGCGAGAATAGCGTGCCCAATGGCGCCATTGAGGGGCAGACTGATTTTGGCAAACCGGGGTATGGCGGCCCTTGCCCGCCTTCCGGAACTCATCGTTATCATTTCAAACTTTACGCTTTGGATAAAGAATTGACGTTGGACAACCGCGCCGCCAAATCCGATCTTCTAAAAGTTATGTCCGAGCATGTGTTGGGGCAGTCAACTTTAATTGGTTTATATAAGCGGCAATAAGATGAAGCTCCCCGCCCCGCTGCGGCGGTGCGGGGTAAAGTCGTGGAGCTTCACAAAAATGTCAAACCCGATATTCATGCCGTAGAAGTGCTTAAGGATTTGACCGCTGTTTTTTAGCCGTTTCCTGCTTGCCCAAGTTTCGTTTGAGCGTTATACTAATTGGCATGCCCCGTTAGAAGTCTGACTTAGTATAATGCTCA
>MGEP01000019.1:8652-8837 GCA_001791425.1 Candidatus Uhrbacteria bacterium RIFCSPLOWO2_02_FULL_48_12 | reverse complement strand
AATCTATCAACCAATTAAATACTATAATTACCTGCCCCGCCGAGCGGGGCAGGTCGCGGAAGATAAAATTCTTTCAAGAATTTTATCTTCTTGAGGACTTCTAACGGGGTATGAACGGTTATTCTTACGCTTCATCGCCCAAACATCAATTGGACAACGGGTCGCGCCTTCAGCGCATCGTTGAA
>MGEP01000019.1:7049-8625 GCA_001791425.1 Candidatus Uhrbacteria bacterium RIFCSPLOWO2_02_FULL_48_12 | reverse complement strand
GAAACCATTGAAAAAGGCATAACATATTTTGGTTCAACTCGTGTTACCGAGGACAATCCCAGATATGATACGGCGCGCGCTCTGGCTAAAAAAATCGCGAGTTTAGGGTTTACGACCATTACGGGCGGCGGCCCCGGCATCATGGAAGCTGTTAATCGCGGCGCCGTGGAGGCCGGCGGACGCTCCATTGGGTTTAATATCATGCTTGAAAAGGAGCACAAAAACCGCTACGTTCAAGAGAGCGCCAAATTTTATTATTTATTTGTCCGCAAAGTCATGCTAGCGAGCGCCGGGCATGCTTACATTTTTTTACCGGGCGGTTTTGGCACGCTAGATGAATTTTTTGAAATTTCCACGCTGATTCACACTCATAAATTACACGAAGACATTCCGGTTGTTCTTTTTGACAGCCAGTACTGGAATCCTCTATTAGAGTATTTGAATGAGGTCGTGGCTGATAGATACCACGGATTCAACCCGGTGGATTTTCGTATGTGGGCGGTATTGAATACAATAGATGAAGTAACGGCCTTTATCCAAAAGAATATTTTACAAAAACGTCTTTACGCTCCATATCATGGGGAGTAATTTAACGAACAAAATTATGAAATATTTTCGCGCTAATCAGCATGACGTCATTGATAATATAAATTTTAGGAATGTCGTTTATACGGCCAAACATATTCAAATTGTCTTTATGAGCGTGCCGGCCGGAGAAGAAATAGGCGAGGAAGTCCACGACAAGCACGACCAAACGTTTGTCATTGTCGCCGGCGAGGCAAAAGTGATCATTGGCGCAGAAAAAATACCGGTGCATCCGGGCGATCTAATTGTTATACCGGTTGGCGTGTATCACAATGTTAAAAGTCTCGGGCCGCATGATTTAAAGATGTACAGTTTTTGCAGTCCGCCGCATCATCCGCCCAAAACCATTCATCCCACCAGAGAAAGCGCCGTGAGTTTTCAAGAACATTAGTGTATATTAGTTCAACATTAGTGCTTATTGGTGAGATAATGGGGTAACGCCAAGAGTACGATTTGTTTAGTTGCCTGGCGCAAGATGGTTGCTGGATAAACATTATGCATCTAGGAGGACAAAAAAAATATTTTAGCAGACTCCTTGGCAATTTTTTTGCCGGCCGAGCAAGGGGCATGACTCTTCTTGAGGTCATGATTGGCCTTACAATTTTTTTGATGTTGGGCTTGTCTATTTATGAGGTTATTGTTCGTTTGACCCGCCTGAACAATGTTACGTCTTCTCGCACTGTGGCGTTGGCTATTGCCGGCGAAACGATTGAAACAATTCGCAATCTGCAATATTCCGACGTGGGGACGGTTGGCGGTCTGCCCAATGGCGTGATAGCGCCGTCGCAAACAGTCTCCAGAGACGGCAGGACTTTTACGGTAACAACAACCATCCGGAGCATAGATGATCCGTTTGACGGCACGATTAGCGGCAGTCCCGCGCCCGTGGATACGGCGCCGGCCGATTACAAACAAGCGGAGGTGCGCGTTACTTGTTCGTCGTGTCCGGACGCGTCCATGATTCGCACCATCACTACCATCGCACCCAACG
>MGEP01000019.1:6697-7006 GCA_001791425.1 Candidatus Uhrbacteria bacterium RIFCSPLOWO2_02_FULL_48_12 | reverse complement strand
ACCACGGACACCAACGGCGAACTGCTATTGGTTGACGTTCCGCCGGCCGTGACTAGTTATCATATTGAAGTTACTATGGCCGGCTACTCAAGCGACGGGACCTTGCCGGCTACTGTTGACAATCCTAATCCCACGAAGCCCGATGCCACCATAGTCGCCGGGCAAGTTACGCAAATAACGTTTGGCATTGATGTTTTGAGCACGGTTGGTTTGACCACTACGAACATTATGTGCGCGCCGCTCACGGGAGTGGCTACGCATCTAGAGGGCGCTAAGCTCATTGGTTCAGGCCCGGAAATTCCCAAATAT
>MGEP01000019.1:4933-6459 GCA_001791425.1 Candidatus Uhrbacteria bacterium RIFCSPLOWO2_02_FULL_48_12 | reverse complement strand
CAGTGCAAGTGAATAGACCGGGATTTCAGCAAAGCGCTGACACCGGCCGCGGTTACTTGCGGCAAACCAATTGGTCCGGCGGCAGTGGTCAGAATAATTTTGTTGATGAAACAAAATATCAAAGTGATGACGGACAAGTTGACATTGCCACGGCTGGTCAAATAAGTTTGACGCAAAGCGGCGGTGATTATTTTTCAAGCGGCGTTCTTATTTCTTCCACGTTTGACACAGGCGGGCCCACTAATTTTACCAATATCTCTTGGGCGCCGGTCAGCCAGCCGCCGGCCGTTGGCGCGGACAGCGTTAAATTTCAGATTGCCACGAACAACGACAATGCCACTTGGAATTTTATCGGGCCCGACGGCACCACTGCGTCTTACTATACCGTCTCCAATGAAACTATTAATCCAATGCATAACAATAGCCGTTATCTGCGCTACAAAGCGTTTTTGAGCACCGCTGATGTGTCGGCGACGCCGATTTTGTCTGACGCGGCCGTCAGCTTTACTTCCGGCTGTGTGCCGCCCGGACAAGTTTTCTTTTCTGGTTTAGGAAGTTACAATTATGATGTTGATGTTAATGTTACCGGCTATGGCTCGGACAGCTCTTCGGTCTCTGTGAGCGGCTGGACAAACCACGAAGTATTGTTAACACCTAGTTAGTTTTATGCGCAAACACCCATTCAAGAATGGATTTACCCCCGCACCAGTCCCGCTCGGCGGGACGGTGCGGGGCTTCACCTTAATGGAAATTGCCGTAGTGCTCGGTATCTTTGGCATTACGGTCATGGCCGTGGGCGCGTTTACGAGCGGCATATTTCGGTATAATCGCGTATTGACAAGTCAGCTTGACACGGAAATGCAGCTAAGACGATTGGTCACGAGATTTACAAGAGAGGCAAGAACATCCTCAATGTCAAGCTTAGGCGCCTATCCCATTGACGCCGCTAGCACCACGGCCATAGCTTTTTATTCTAATATTGATGCGGATAGTTTAAAAGAGAGAGTGCGCTATTTTTTGGATGGCACGACTTTTAAGAGAGGCATATTGAAACCAACCGGTTCGCCGCTTACCTATAATCCGGCCAACGAGACAGTGTCTTCCTTGGTTAATGACGTGAGAAACAGCGATATTTTTTATTATTATGATGATAGCTACAACGGCAGTTCGCCGCCCTTGCCGTTTCCTGTTATCTTGACCTCTGTTCGTTTGGTACGTCTTAAACTAAGCGTTGATTTAAACCCAAACGAACCGCCAGCCCCCATGGAGATTGAAACCAATGTGCACCTGCGTAACTTATGAGCCGTCGGGAGAATAGACAAAAGAAACTTGCTTATCCGGCTGGCGACCTCCTGCTCTCCGCTCTTATTTTTGGGACAGTTGGGGTGATTATGCTCGGCGGCCTAGTGAGCTTGGGTATTTTTGAGAGCAAGGTCGCGACCAGCACACAAAACCGCGAGCTCGCTTTTCATATTGCCGAGGCGGGCGTGAATTATTATCGCTGGCATCTGGCTCACGCCCCCACT
>MGEP01000019.1:3678-4886 GCA_001791425.1 Candidatus Uhrbacteria bacterium RIFCSPLOWO2_02_FULL_48_12 | reverse complement strand
AGACGGCACTGGCGCTCCGGGCCCGTATGTTCACGATTATAAAGATAAGGACGGAGTGGTGGTCGGGCAGTTCAGTTTAAATATTACGGCGCCGATTCTTGGCTCAACCTTGGTTACGGTGAACTCAACTGGCTACTTAACATCTAATCCAAATCAAAAACGAACTGTGCGGGCGCGTTTTGCTATACCGTCGTTTGCCAAGTATGCTATTGTCACAGACGACAATATTCGTTATGGCACTGGTGCAGAAACATATGGAGAATTACATTCCAACGGCGGCACGCAATTTGATGGTGTGGCCCACAACGTGGTGGCCAGCGCCAAGCAATGCTATAACGATCCTGACACGCCGGGCGGCGGATCGTGCGAGAGACCCGGGGTTTGGACCTCAATTACGCCGGAATCAAGTGTGTTTCTGGCTGGCAAAGATTTTCCGGTACCAGCTGTGGACTTTGCCGGTATTGCCGCGGATTTGGCCGACATTAAAACCAAAGCCCAGGTTGCGGGATATTATTTCGCGCCATCTGGCGAGCTGGGCTATCGTATCGTGCTGAACGCGAATGACACTTTTAATATTTATAAAGTTAAGAAACTTCAAAACAAATGTTCAAAGTGGCTAACTAGTTCTACTTGGAGTATTACACCCGGGCAGGAAATTCTTGTGTCTGGTTCTCCATTTTCTTTTCCGTCCAATGGCTTAATTTTTGTGGAAGACGACTTATGGGTCAATGGTTCGCTTGATACGGCTCGTCTGACCATTGGTTCAGCCGTTTTTCCGTCAAGCCCCAGCACTGATACAAGCATTGTCATTAATAATGACATTACTTATGCCCATAATGATGGACAGGAAGTCTTGGGGTTAATCGCCCAGAAAGATGTTAATATCGGCTTGGAGTCAGAAGATGATTTAAGAATAGATGCGGCGCTAGTTGCGGCGAACGGCAGATTTGGTCGTCCTGATTATGGTTATTCAAGCTGCAGTCCCTATGATCTTAGGACCCTTCTTACCACTTATGGAATGATCGCAACTTATAGGCGGCCAACTATGCGCTACTCTAATAGTGGATACTGGACGCGTACTTATACTTACGATACCAACCTTCTTTACAACCCGCCGCCAGAATTTCCTCTAACATCAGATCAGTACCAGCTCATTGACTGGCAGGAGGTTTTGCCATAGCCCCGTTAGAAGTCTGACCTCTTACTAA
>MGEP01000019.1:1614-3652 GCA_001791425.1 Candidatus Uhrbacteria bacterium RIFCSPLOWO2_02_FULL_48_12 | reverse complement strand
TGACCTCTTACTAATGTCAATCTTTATCTATGATCAAATTTATTAACCAATTAAATACTTTAACTATTGCAGAAGATGGAATTCTTTTGGGAATTCTATCTTCCTAGGACTTCTAACGGGGTATGCACCTTACCAGTTATGGCGCGGCCGGGGAGGTTACCGGAGCCAAGCATCTTGTTGAATCAAGCGGGCGCAAGATCTTGCTTGATTGCGGCATGTTTCAGGGCCGGCATGAGGAACTGCACCATCACAACGCCGCCTTGCCGTTTGACGCCTCCACTATTGATGCCGTCATACTTTCTCACGGTCATCTTGATCATTGCGGCAGTTTGCCAATGCTTGTCAAACATGGTTTTAAGGGAAAAATTTACGCCACCGGAGCCACCAGAGACGTGGCTGAATTAATCATGCGCGATTGCGCTCACATTCAAGCGCAGGACGCCGAATATGAAAATCGGCATTTGCGCCGCGGTCAAAAATCAGTTGTGCCGCTCTATATCAATGAAGACGTTGATCGCGTGATGCCGCTTTTTGAAACAATGTCATATAAAGAATGCCGAAAAATTTTTAACGATATAGAAATCTGTTTTTATAATGCCGGGCATATTTTGGGCTCATCTCTTATTCACCTAACCCTCAAAGAGGAGGGGAGAGTGATTCATTTGGCTTACACCGGCGATTTGGGGCAACCTGGCATGCCGATTCTTCGCGATCCGGATCAACTGCCCGCCGCAGACATTTTAATTTCAGAAAGCACTTATGGTAATCGTATTCATGAAGGAGCGCCGGAGAGCGTCGAGAAGCTGATCAATATAGTCAAGGAAGCCATTGCTCAAAAAGGAAAAATTTTCGTGCCGGCCTTTGCTTTGGGGCGCATGCAGACCTTGGTTTATAACTTGCACAAACTCACCGATGAAGGATATTTGCCAAGAATACCGATATATGTGGACAGCCCCTTGGCCGCTGATTTAACGGATGTGTTTTCGCGCCATCAAGAATGCTACGACGAAGAAACCGTTAAACTGTTTACCAGCAACAATGAGGACCCATTCGGTTTTCGCAATCTGCACTATGTCCAGTCAGTGGAAGAATCAAAGCGCTTAAATAACGCGCCCGGTCCCATGATAATTTTAGCAACCTCGGGAATGATGGAGGCCGGCCGCATCATTCATCATCTTATTAACGGGGTCGGCGATCCAAACAACACCATTCTTATTGTTGGCTACATGGCTGAAGGCACTCTCGGCCGGGCTATTCTGGAAGGGGCGAAACGCGTGCGCCTCTATCATAGATCATTACCCGTTCGAGCCCGGGTTAAGAAAATTAACGCCTTCTCGGCCCATGCCGATCAGACCGAATTGCTGTCATTCATTTTGGGGGTGCCGGAATTAAAAGAAGTCGTGTTGGTCCACGGCGAAGATCTGGCGCGTCGGGCCTTGGCCAGCGAACTTAATAAGAAACGCCCCGATCTGCAAATAATCATACCTCATAAGGGTGAGAGCCAGGAGTTTTAGCGGCAGATTCATTAGACTGGTTGACGGGTTGACAGATTGAGACCGGTTGAGACTGGTTGAGGCGGGTTGACAGAATCAACGTGTTACTATACTTTAAAGTATAGTAACGAGAGGAATTAGCATATATGCCAAGAATAAAACCCCAGCAATTAGATGCCAAAGAACGTATGTTGTTTCTTGATCTTTTGTGGACTAGCGTGTCAGAACTGCGCTCGCGAGATGAAGTGCGGGCATTCTTTAAGGATCTTTTGAGTGAAAGCGAGTCGCTGATGCTGGCTCGTCGTATCAAAATTGCGCAATTGTTAATTCAGGGAAAATCATACGAATATATCGTTAAGGCGCTTCATACTAGCGATGCCACGATTGCTACTGTTCACAGTTGGTTGTGCGGCGGATTTCATGGATACGAAAACGCCATTAAGAAATTTGAGAAAATTTTAGGGAGGAGAAAACAAGTTATTAAGAGCAAGATTGCTGAGCCATATACTTACGAATGGCTCAAACGCCGCTATCCTCTTCATTTT
>MGEP01000019.1:1307-1554 GCA_001791425.1 Candidatus Uhrbacteria bacterium RIFCSPLOWO2_02_FULL_48_12 | reverse complement strand
CTAACGGGGTAAAGTCGCTAAGCTTCACTTGACAGTGTTTTCTGTGGTGCGTGTGGTGGAGTTCTAAATACTTTCATACTTTAAAGTATGAAAGTATTTAGAAACAGATGATTTGATATCGGATAGTTTATCGTTGTAGTTAATAGTATTTACCCAACACATCAGTCTCTGTGTCGGTCGGGATGGTACGTGGTTTCCTGTCCGCCTCGGGCGAACGCTCCACTTTCAATCCCTGTGGAGGCCATCC
>MGEP01000019.1:0-1287 GCA_001791425.1 Candidatus Uhrbacteria bacterium RIFCSPLOWO2_02_FULL_48_12 | reverse complement strand
GGTGCCTTGAGGGAGAGTAAGGTGCTTTGAGGGAGAGTAGTGAAAACCTTACAAAGAGGGGGATCGTCAAGTAGTGAAAACCTTATGAAGAGGGGAATCGTCAAAACGAGGAAACATCTTTTGTCCCCTTCACAGAAAGTCACCCCTGCTTCGCCGCGCGCGGGCTGTCACAGGAAACCCCTGCGTAGTTAACCACCCGCGAATTGATTGTTGGGGGCTGATATGTTGTGGAAGCGGGTGGTCAATTAACAGATGGCACGACCAAATGAGTGCGTGTTTGGAGAGTATTGGGGTGAAGTAGATATGCTTGCGGCAATTTTTGGTTTGATAAGTTTTTTATGCTATAATATGGTCATGTGGATAACAACATTACACCGACGGGCAAAACAATTGGATTATTGGGATTTAAAAATGATGGCTTTGTCCATGCTTTGTTTGGGGTTTGTTTTGGGGCGCATTGTGCCGGAGCTCCTTGATGTTAATCCGTGGTGGTGGGCAACGGTTTTTTTCCTGCTGATTCTGCGACCCGCTTATCATTTTTGGATAAGCCCGTCCACTAAGTGAGAATATAGAATATAGAATTTAGAATATAGGGTATGGGAAGGCGAATTATAAAAAAGGGCACGATAACGAAAGTTTTGAAAAAGAAAAGCTTGAATTCCCAGTCCCATAGTCCAGACTATTGGACTGGGGGGTTTGAGATGGGGGTGGCAAGTAATGTATGTATTTTTTAATTAGAGTTTTAATTAGAGATAAGCGCTTTTAGATCTTTTGTTATCAAGATATGATAAACATCCCTTTTTCTCATAAAAAACGACAAAAGCCACGAATGGTAGTTGATGTTATACCAAGTCATATTTTAAAGTCAATCAAAAAAAATAGGCGAGAAATTTCCGCCGGTATCCTTTCTTTTGTTATTATTTTAACGCTTTTTACGGTAGGCATTCCAGACCAAACCCAAGCTGTTACTTATAAATTTTTTCAAACTGATTGGATCGGCGGAGCAGCCCAAGTCGCTCCATTTCCCACGGAACCTACCAATAGAAGCGGATGGAATAAATATTGGAGCAAGACTTCTAAAATTAGCGCTGGGGCCAATGCGCAGCTTGTTACTGGGCAGGCGGAACCCAATTCTGACGCGCGCACTTTCATACAGGCAAATGACCCAGCGAGCGGACCAAACGGTTTTTCAAGTGTATTGGGGAATGATATGCCTTTTCGTGATGACCGCGTTGCTCCCAACGGTCCTAAGGGTCAAGTGGTTGTGTCGCAACAAAAAACAGCAAC
>MGEP01000018.1:11248-13701 GCA_001791425.1 Candidatus Uhrbacteria bacterium RIFCSPLOWO2_02_FULL_48_12 | reverse complement strand
GAAAGCCAAGGTATTTAAACAAGGCCAACCCTTCGTCCTGACTAACTGCCGTGGTATCCACCACCACTTCCAAGCCATAGAGACGCTCGACCTCATCGCTTCTGATCTCCGGGAAAGCCACGTGTTCGCGAAAGCCAATAGACAAATTACCGGAACGATCCACCAAAGATGGCTTGAGCCCGCGAAAATCCCGCGTTCGCGGCAGGGCCACGGCTATAAGCTTATTCAAAAAATCCCACATGCGTTTGCCGCGCAAAGTAACTTTTAGGCCAACAACCATACCCTGACGAATTTTAAAATTGGCAATTGATTTTTTGGCCAATGTTTTAACTGGCGCTTGTCCAGTAATGCGCCGCAGTGTCGCCTCAGCCCCTTCCAAGAATTTGGCGTCTTTCAAGCCCGCGCCTGTGCCCATATGAACCACCGCCTTATTGAGACGCGGCACGGCCAAACTGTTTCGATATCCAAATTCTTTCTTCATGGCCGGCACAATTTCCTGCTGATATTTTTCCTTTAAAGTGGAGCTCCACGGGTTTATTCTGTGCTGCGAGGTGGCACCTTTTGTTTCGGGGTTCCGTGGGGCGGAACCCCGCACCGTCCCGCTTGACGGGACTGGTGCGTGGGTTAAGCTATGAGGCATATGAGGTCAATTAATTTATACTGGCCTTGCATTTACGGCACCATCTTTCTTTTTTACCATCAGCCGAAAAACGCTGTCCGACACGAACAACCTTCTGACAGTGAGGACAAACCAGCCCAGCTCGAGCGCTCGGTAAGGCGGCCGGGAAATCAATGATTTTCCCTTTCTCTCCCTGACGGCGCGGCCGACTGTGCTTCTTGCGAAGATTTAGCCCTTCGACCACAATCTGAAAAGTTTTTGGCAAAACGCGCATCACCTTACCGCGCCGGGTGCGATCTTTGCCCGAGAGTATTTGCACTGTGTCACCTTTACGAATTTTCATACCCCCACACTAGTCGGGCATTAAACCCGAATGTTTTGTTAATTGCATATTTAGGATCATCATAAAAGAATTGTTAGACAAAGTATGTTAACTAGTAGTGGGGGCATACCCCGTATATCAATGTCCATAGGCAAACGTCACAAGGTGACGTTTGCCAAACTTGGACAATAAAGTCTTTCTTTTTATAAAATGATTGATTTTCATATTAATTTCTTGTACTCCCAGACATAAACGGACATTGTATTACGGGGCATATTATAGCACCTCCGGGGCCAGAGAAATGATTTTGGTAAATCCGCGAATGCGTAATTCTCTAGCTACCGGCCCAAAAATTCTTGACCCGCGCGGCTCGCCGCTCTTTTTGTCAATGAGCACGGCCGCATTATCATCAAAGCGTACATATGAACCGTCGGAGCGGCGCACTTCTTTGCGGGAGCGAACAATAACGGCGTGCGCTACTTCTCCTTTCTTCACCATACTGTGCGGCTGAGCTTCTTTAATTGACACAGTCACCACATCGCCAATGCGAGCATAACGTTTTTTGTATCCGCCAAGCACGCGGATGCATTGCAGGCGTTTGGCGCCCGTGTTGTCAGCCGGAGTTAACATGGTGCGATGCTGAATCATACCCCCACACTAGTCGGACATGCGCTCCGCCCTATGATAATAAAATTAAATCGTAAATGATACATATAAATAGTTAAGGTAATTATAAGATAAATCCAAATGCCGTATATTTATGTCCGACTAGTAGTGGGGGCTATCCGCCACCGTTTAGTTTTAGAAAGCGGACGGCACTCAACAAAAGTCACTTGATCGCCGACACGGCTAAGGCCCTTTTCGTCGTGCACATGATAGCGGCGGCTGACCGTATATTGCTTGCCGTATTTAGGGTGCATCTTTACGCGATCCACGCGCACCACGATTGTTTTGTTCATGGCCGTAGAAACGACTGTGCCTTTGAACATTCTGGTTAATTTATTTTTTATTTGCTTCTCCATATATTCTATAATTAACGCTTTTCACGAAGCATGGTTAAAACCCGAGCGATATCGCGCCTCAAGGAACGAATTGATCTTACGTCTTTGAGCTGTTTGAGCGCCGCCTTGGCTGATAATTCTGCGAGCCGAGAACGCGACTCTTTAAGAAAATCCATAAGCTCGCGTTCGCTTTTTGTGCGGAGTTCCTTGATTTTCGTCATACGGTTGATTCTTCTTTGCTAATCACTTTTGTTTTTACCGGCAATTTATGACCCGCTAAGGCAAGCGCTTCTTTGGCGATATCCTGCGTCACGCCGTCAATTTCAAACATAATCGTACCCGGCCGGACGACTGCCACATAATGATCCACTGCTCCCTTGCCGCTGCCCATAGTGTTCTCGCTGCCATGAAAAGTGATCGGCTTATCGGGGAATATGCGAATCCATAATTTGCCGCCGCGCCGCAAGTGTCTGGTAATCGCCCGACGAGCGGCCTCAATTTGGCGTGAAGT
>MGEP01000018.1:7714-11238 GCA_001791425.1 Candidatus Uhrbacteria bacterium RIFCSPLOWO2_02_FULL_48_12 | reverse complement strand
TCAGTGGTGGCCTTTAAGCCAAAACTGCCGAAGCTCACATGAATCTTGCGGCTGGCCCGAAGCTTGCCGCGCGATCGCCCCTTATGGTGTTTGCGGTGTTTTACTTTCTTGGGCAATAACATAAAATACTGCGAATTCTCTAACGATTAAACTGGGTCGCGCCATGAGGGCGCCGACGTCGCGCGCTGCCGCCCGCCACAGCTGTTTCCGCCGTTGCCGCTGGTCCATTGTCAAAAATTTCTCCTTTGTAAATCCATACTTTGACGCCCACCACGCCATACGTGGTGTGCGCCGCGCTCCGGGCATAATCCACGTTGGCTCTCAAGGTATGTAAAGGAATTTTCCCATACGCCACTTTTTCTGTTCTAGCGATTTCCGCACCATCCAAGCGTCCGGCCACTGCAATTTTCGCTCCCTGTACTCCGGCTTTAATGAGCCGGGACAGGGCCTGTCTCATGGCGCGGCGGAAAGGAATACGTTTTTCAATATCTGCTACGATTGACTGCACCACCAACATAGCGGAAAGATTTGGTTTGTCAACCTCTAAGATATTCAGCGTCAGCGCCGCTTTAGGATCAATAAAAAACTGCTTTAACTCTTTCCTCAGTGATTCCGCTCCCTGCCCGCCGCGGCCAATGATAACGCCGGGCTTGGCCGTATAAATATTTATGGTCACGGTGCTGGACGATCTCTCAATGTCAACCTTGCTGACATTGGCGTCTTTCAGACGCTTTTGCAAAAACTTTCTGATAAGAATGTCCTGTTTCAGAGCGGCGCGGTAAGAGCCATGTTTGGCAAACCAGCGCGAACTCCAGGTATAAATACCGCCTAGGCGAAAACCAATTGGATGAACCTTTTGACCCATAAGATACTTAAATACTAAATTCTAAACACGAATCTCTAAAGCCATACGAAAGTACGAAATCATACGAATATACGAAATATCGTTGATCGTGAAAACAGGCAACTTTCGTACCTTTCGTATTGTTTCGTAATTTCGTAAGAATATTTCGTATTTCATAATTAGTCATTGTTTACCCCGTTAGAAATTAAACTATAAGACATCATATCTTATACGTACTTTAAGCGGAATAACCTTATTTTCCTCATAACCATCATTGATTATATTTCTAACGGGGTTTAGAGATTAGATATTAGGAATTAGAAATTTCAACACTATCCTGTCTTGCGGCTAAAAAGACGGCTTTTCAGAGACAGCGGCGTCTTGGGCTTCATCGCTTCGCGTGCATCTTTTTTAGACGCGGCCGGCGGCAATGACTCTGGCGCTCCGCTTACTTCTTTCTTGTGTTCTTTATGCTCTGCTCTCAGCTCTGAAGGAGGTACTAGTAACGGCTTTTCCAATTTAGCGCCGGTCTGGCTGACCAATGCCACTGTCACGTTACTGCCGCGCTTCCTAATCATGGCCGCGCGGCCGAAAGCCCGCGGCATATAACGCTTAATAGTAACCGCGCTGTTTACAATTATATGCTTAATAACCAAATCGTTTTTCTTGAGTTTGAAATTATGTTCCGCATCAGCGGCGGCGGCCAGCAGTAATTTTTGCAGGGGCCGCGCGGCCCGTTTGGCTCGGAACTCCAATGCCAGCACCGCCTCGGATAATGGCAAGCCGCGCACCAAGTCAGCCAGCAATCTCACCTTGCGCGGAGCAATGCGTAAATTATTTAAATGAGCAGTGACTTGCGTCATACCCCGTATATCAACATTCATCGGCAAACGCTAGAAGGCGTTTGCCGGTTAAGGCAGTGATTATACTTGTGCGGTACTTCTGATAATAATGATTTGGGTGAATAAACATAATAATGGTCTTATTGGTTATGAATGTTGTATTACGGGGCATAATAAAATCATTAAGAACCAACCGCCGGCTTAGCTGGCGCCGCCGCGGTAGCCGCCGCTGTCTCCAGGGCTTTTTGCATCTTGCCGCCATGACGCTGGAACTTGCGCGTGGGCGCAAATTCTCCAAGCTTATGACCAACCATATTTTCCACAATATGCACGGCTACATGAGTCTTGCCGTTATGCACTCCAAACGTATAGCCCACCATAGCCGGCGTTATGGTGGAAGAACGAAACCAGGTCTTAATCACGGTTCTGTCTCCCGGTTTGAGCTTAGCAAGCTTCTTTAATAATTTTGGATGGACGTAAGGTCCTTTTTTTAAACTTCTTGACATACCCCGTATATCAACATTCATGAGCAAACGCCACACAGCGGCGTTTGCCGGTTAAGGGAGAATCCATACTCATATGAGAGGGCTGACAATAATAATGTGGGGAATTAAGCATAATGACAATCTTGGTTATGAATGTTGTATTACGGGGCATACTATTAGCGTCCACGTTTGCGCGATTGAAGAATCAGACGATCTGAAGCATGGCGACTGCGTGTTTTTACCCCCAAAGCGGGCCGGCCCCAAGGAGTCTTTGGGTGTTTCAAACCGATTGGATTATGACCCTCGCCGCCGCCGTGTGGGTGATCAACTGGATTCATGGCTTTGCCACGCACTGTTGGGCGCCAGCCGCGGTGGCGCATTCTGCCGGCTTTACCCCAACGAATGTGGCGCCAATCAGGATTGCCCACTTGGCCGATAGTGGCAGCGCACTCTTGAGGCACCATGCGTATCTCGCCTGAAGACAGCTTGAGATGCGCGTAGTGTCCTTCTATGGCCATAAGCTGCGCGCCAGTGCCGGCGCCGCGAACGAGTTTCCCGCCGCCCGACTGGATAAATTCAATATTATGAACCATGAGGCCAATGGGAATATACTGCAAGGGCAGCCGGTTGCCCGGCTTGATGGCAACCGTTCCTCTGGAGGATACTATTTCATCGCCAACATTAAGTCCAAGCGGCGCAATAATATATGACTTCGTTTGATCAGGATAAGCTAAAAGAGCCAGACGCGCGCCGCGATTAGGATCATATTCAATGGCCGCCACCCTAGCTGGCACATCGTAGAGGCGTCTAATAAAATCAACTACTCTTATGTAGCGCTTAGCGCCGCCGCCGCGATGGCGGACCGTGATTTTGCCTTGAGCGTTGCGTCCAGCCGTGCGTTTTTTAATTATCACCAATGATTTTTCCGGCTCAAATTTGGTAATATCATCAAAAGTCTGCGCGCTTGATTTGCGGCGGCCGGCGGTTATTGGTCTGTGAATGCGAATGCCCATACTTTATACTCCTTCAGCCACCGTGATGGTTTTGCCTTGAGGCAATGTCACAATGGCTTTCTTCCAGTTTGGTGTCTTGCCATGACGGCGCCCCCGCACTCTGATTTTACCCTGAACCCAACTGACACGCACGGCCACCGGCTTTATTCCATAAACATTTTCCACGGCCCGCGCGATAACCAGCTTGTTGGCTTTATGGTCAACGGCAAAAACGTACTGGTTTTGCGCCTGCAGGATGGATGACTTTTCGGTAATTACTGGATGCAGTAAGGCGCCTTTTAAAAACGTCTTGTCCTCTCGCGCCCTTGGCGCTATTGCTTTGCTCTTCTCTGGCGCGACT
>MGEP01000018.1:170-7688 GCA_001791425.1 Candidatus Uhrbacteria bacterium RIFCSPLOWO2_02_FULL_48_12 | reverse complement strand
CCGGCGCCTTCGCCGCAGGGGTCTCTGCCAAATCGTCAGATTTAAAAATTTTCTTGAACACGCCCATACCCCGTATATCAACATTCATGGGCAAACATTTCGGGATGTTTGCCAGTTAAGAAAGAAGTCATACCTGTTGGACAGGACTGACAATGATAATGTGGTAAATCATGCATAATTACATCTTGGTTATGAATGTTGTATTACGGGGCATATCAAGATTTCTTATTTTCACTCAGCCAATGCTCCAGAGAATCAAGCCCGGTCACGGTGGTGAGGGCGAAGGCATGTTTCAAAACAGAAGAAACATTTAAACTATCTGAGCGCAGCGCTGTTACTCTTGGCACATTTTGAATTGCCCTTCTAAGAGACAAAGAGACGGCCGGAGCAATAATGAGCGTCGTCGGCTCTTGTTTTAGGGTCGGAGCCACAGCTTTCCACAGATTCTGACTAAGCGATTTCCACTCTTTGGTTTTACCGCTAACCTCCAAATTATCTAAAACAACCAAACGGTTATTGGCCGCTTTGTCGGAAAGCGCCATCAGCAAGGCCAGCCGCTTCATTTTTTTGTTAATCTTGACCGCGTAGTTGCGATCCTTGCGCGGGCCAAATACTACGCCGCCGCCGCGCCACTGCGGAGCCCTGATTGATCCTTGGCGGGCTCGACCAGTACCCTTTTGCTTCCATGGCTTTCGACCGCCGCCTCTCACTTCGCCTTTTGTTTTGGTGTGCGCGAGCACCTGACGAGCGTTGGCGCGTTCAGCCGCCACCGCCTGCTCCACCAGCACCGGCTGCGGCTTTAAACCAAACACTTTTTCGTTTAGCACCTTTTCGCCAACCTCAACACCTTTCTGATTGTAAATTTTAATCTTAATCATAATGTTATGATTGATGTATCAAAAGAAGTGCCCAGCGCGCTCCCGGAACAGCCCCTTTCAGCGCTAATTCTCCTTTTTCTAAATTAACATCCACCACTTCCAAATGCTTGACAGTGGAACGCGCGTTGCCCATATGACCGGCCATTCTCATACCCTTAAAGACTCTCTGCGGAGCGGTCGCGCCAATTGAACCGGGCATGCGCAACTGGTCTTTGTGCCCGTGCGTTTTTGGACTGCCGTGAAAGCCATGACGTTTAACCACGCCCTGAAAACCGCGGCCTTTTGAGTGCCCAGTAACATTGACTTTATCTCCGGCCGCGAATTGTGAAATATCCAATTTGTCACCCACTTTATAGTCCGGCGCCTTGTCTCCTGCCCGCGGACGAAATTCACGCAATCGTCTAATCGCACCCAATGCTTTAAGGTGACCGGCCATCGGCTTATTCACACTTTTTTTTGCGCCGCTGCCGACCTGAAACGCAATATAACCATCTTTGTCAACTTTTTTAACCTGCGTCACCACACATGGCTCTGCTTTAATCACAGTCACCGGCACCACCCGGCCGTCTGGTCGGTGGGTTTGGGTCATATATGATTTGTAGCCGATGATGAATTTCATGATTTTGGCTATATTTCTTAAATACTCGGAAAGCCGGGCCCAGAGCCCGGCTTCCTCGTGAACTAGGAAACTTTACGGCTCGGGGTACTTCCCCCGCCATGGGCAGAGGGTTGCTCCGAATAATGTTACCAAGCGGTAACCAAAAATTTTAATCTTTACATTTTTATTTCTACATCAACGCCGGCTGGCAAATTAAGACCCATCAGGGCGTCAATGGTTTTTGGTGTTGGTTCCACTATATCAATTAGACGTTTGTGAATTCTCATCTCAAACTGCTCCCGAGAATCTTTGTGCACGAACGGTGAGCGGATAACAGTGAACTTATTTTTCTCGGTCGGCAGAGGAATGGGGCCGATGATATCCGCGCCGGAGCGTTTGGCCGTATCTATAATCGTCCGCGCCGACTGATCAATAATCTTATGATCATAGGCCTTGATTTTAATCCGGATGCGCTGACGGTGTTCGTCGGACGGCTGATCTGTTGGTTTTGCCATGACGAGAAAAAATGAAAAGAACAAACGGCTAGCGCCGGATTTTATTTGAGAATCTTCGTCACGACACCCGCGCCGACAGTATGCCCACCCTCACGTATAGCAAAGCGCTGTTTTTCTTCAAGCGCTACCGGAGAAATGAGTTTAACTGTCAAATTAGTAGTGTCGCCGGGCATCACCATTTCTGTGCCAGCCGGCAATTGAACCTCTCCTGTTACGTCAGTGGTGCGAATGTAAAACTGCGGCTTATAACCGGCAAAAAACGGTTTGTGGCGACCGCCTTCATCTTTGGTTAGGGTATACATCTCGGCCTCAAATTCAGTGTGCGGCGTCACCGTGCCGGGTTTAGCCAATACCTGCCCGCGTTCCACTTCCTCTTTCTTGACGCCGCGAAGCAAAATTCCGGCATTGTCGCCGGCGCGTCCCTCGTCAAGCTGTTTGTTGAACATTTCAATGCCGGTGACAACTGTTTTTTGCGTATCGCGGAGTCCGATAATTTCAATTTCATCATTAAGCTTAATGATACCCCGCTCAATACGACCGGTGACCACTGTGCCGCGCCCCTCAATGGAGAAAATATCTTCAATGGGCATGAGGAATGGTTTATCAGTTTCGCGAATTGGTTCAGCCACGTACTCATCAAGAGTTTTAACGAGCTCCAGAATTTGTTTGGCCTCTTCGCCTGTCGGATTTTCCAGGGCCTTTAGAGCCGAACCGCGAATGATGGGGGTCTTGTCACCCGGAAATTTATACTTGGTCAGAAGATCGCGAATTTCCTCCTCCACTAAATCAATGAGCTCCTTGTCGCTCACCATGTCAACTTTGTTGACGAAAACAACAATGGAAGGCACTCCCACCTGACGAGCCAAAAGAATGTGCTCGCGGGTTTGGGGCATGGGGCCGTCTGTCGCACTAACCACCAGAATAGCCGCATCCATCTGGGCCGCGCCGGTAATCATATTCTTGACATAGTCAGCGTGACCAGGACAGTCAACATGCGCGTAATGCCGCGCATCGGACTCATATTCCACGTGAGCCGTGGCAATGGTAATGCCGCGCGCTTTTTCCTCGGGCGCGTTGTCAATATCGTCCACGCTCTTTTTCTGAGCGACTTTACCGGCCGCGCTCAAAACCGCGAGCATGGCGGCGGTTAACGTAGTCTTACCGTGGTCAACGTGGCCAATGGTGCCGACGTTAATATGCG
Source organism: Candidatus Uhrbacteria bacterium RIFCSPLOWO2_02_FULL_48_12 (assembly GCA_001791425.1). Lineage (GTDB taxonomy): Bacteria > Patescibacteriota > Patescibacteriia > GWA2-46-9 > GWA2-46-9 > GWA2-46-9. The sequence continues at coordinate 4,496 of MGEP01000018.1, read as the reverse complement.
GCTTAGAACGAGAGAATTTTTCGGCCATATATGGCTTATCTCCTTCGTACGACCTCCCGGCCTCGGGCAGGGAGTTTTACCCAGTCGTCGAGATTATTTAATTAAAAATAAATAGCTGACGCTTGTTAGCGTCGGTCATTATAATACCAGTGCCTAATTTTAATGTCAAGGGTAGATGAAGCTCCACTACTTTATCCGCCCGAGGCGGATGGCCTCCACAGAGATTGGGGTGGAGCGCCTGTCCGCCGAAGCCTTGGCGTAGGCGGGAAACCCCGCACCGTCCACGCAGTGGCGGGACTGGTGCGTTGGGTAAATTACGACACAATAACAACATAACGCCGCTCAAAAGAGCGGCGTTATGGTCAAATGCTAAACTATTCTTGCAAACCCTAGGGGTGATAGCTTTAACCGGACCCGCCTTCACCGCCAGAGTCGCAGTAGGGAGCGACAATCCTGCTTACGGTGATTGCGATTCCGTAGTATTTACTTTTTTCTGCTCTACCTCACGCTTTTCATCATCTGCTTCAAACTTTTCAAGCTTAGCCATTATTTTTTCTTCTAATGCTTGGAATTTATCAACCATGTCATCGCGGTTGCCAACACGGCGGCGCTGAATGCGCAGAGCCAAATTGGCGAGTTTGGTCATCTCATCAAAGGTGTCGTCCATAAGTTCGCGGGCGTCACGGAATTCACCCTTGTTGAACGAATCAATAATCGGCTGAAGAATTTCATTGATCTGCTCTTGGACCTCCTTGTCTTTAATGGTCTTGGTGAAGCGGCGAATGTCCCGCAAGCGGTATATCACGCTTGATATCTCGCCGGGATGACCGCCTTCATGGAATACTTCCATGACCTCCATTACCTCCTCGCTGTCCCCGCCCTTTTGCGCGGCTAGAGCGGCATTGTATGCTTCTCGCAACTGACGAAGATTTTCTTTAAGAATCTCAACATCAAGACCTACTTTGGGGAACGTCTTGCTAGCAGCTAATTTCTCTAATTTTTTGAGCTCACGATCAATCAATTTAAGTTCTCTGGGCAATTCCACGATCACCCGTATTTTGTTCACTTCTTCCCAGGGCTGAGCATCCCAGAATTCCTGCATGGCAGAGCGCAACTCACCGGCATCATTCTGCTTTTCCGTTTGGGAAATAGAATTTTTAAATTCCTGAAGCTTACTCTTCAATGATTGAATCTGGGTCAATACTTCCGGCAATTGTTTGGCTTGTTTGGCAAAACGATTAAGCTCTGTGGTCATGCGAGCAATCTCTTTGAGGGCATTCTTAACTTCGCGAGGATCAATAAACTCCTGAAACTGCTCTACGTCCTGACCATCCCCCCCATTTGGCTGACCCATGGGCTGACGTTCTCCGGGCGGCATTTGTTTGCCCGTCGGCTGGCCTTGGCCGAATTGCCCGCCGCTGGAACCAGTCGGGCATGGTTGAGCTGTAGTTCCGGGCGGCAGTTGAACATCAGGCGGCAGAGAACCGCCGGGCGGCACGCAGGGCACCATCGCGGTACCGGGTTCCTGAATTGGCGCAGGTGTGGGAATTAGCCCTGAAGATGGCGGCTGGGTATTTACCGGTTGCTGATCAACTGGCAGAGGCGCGGTTAAAATTGTATCAGGCACTGGCTGTGTGTAATCAGTTTGCGCCAAAAGATATGGCGCGCCAGCAGACACGATTGTAAAAGCCGCGGCCACGGATGCCAAACCAAGTACATGGGTATGGAATCTAGGGTCTATTTGTTTTATTTTGATTTGTTTCATACTGTTTGTTTTAATAAATGGCTAAAATTAGCCAATTTTATTGATTTATAACTATATTATAGCACAGTTCCAAACATTTTTCAAGTTTTTTTAATTGATTTACAAAAAAATGCCGCGCGTGCGGCGTGACAATACAAAACAGACCCAAACCAAATTTTATCTTATTTTGTCTTCTCTCCAATAATTGTTTCCGCGACATTTCTGGGAACTTCCGCATAGTGCGAAAATTCCATATTGTAGCTCGCGCGGCCTTGCGACATTGAGCGAAGACCTGTGGCATAGCCAAACATTTCAGCCAAAGGCACTGCCGCGTCAATCACTTTAACTCCAGCGCGATCACGCATTTCCTGAATCTGCCCGCGCTTGGCGTTTAAGTCGCCAATAACATCTCCCATAAACTGTTCCGGCGTAATAACTTCAATTTTCATAACCGGCTCCAAGATGACAGGATTAGCCCGTTTCACGGCATCTTGCAGGGCAATTGATCCAGCGATTTTGAAGGCCGCTTCTGAAGAGTCAACTTCGTGATAAGTACCATCATAAACCGCGACTTCAATATCAATGACCGGATAGCCGGCAATCACTCCGCGATCCAGCGCTTCCTGCACGCCCTTCTTAATAGCCGGTATGTATTCCTTGGGTATGACCCCGCCCTTCACTTCGTCCTCAAACTCAAAACCAGTGCCGGCGGCGCGCGGACTGACTCTTAGCCAGCAATGCCCATACTGACCGCGTCCGCCTGATTGGCGAATATACTTGCCTTCTGCTTCGGCCGTCTTTTTAATTGTCTCTTTGTACGCGACCTGCGGCTTGCCCACGTTCGCCTCAACCTTGAACTCACGCTTCATGCGGTCAATGATAATATCAAGATGAAGCTCCCCCATTCCGGCAATAAGCGTCTGGGCTGTTTCTTCGTCGGAGCGCACGCGAAAAGTTGGATCTTCCTCAGCCAGTTTTTGCAAAGCAATTCCCATTTTCTCCTGATCGGCTTTGGTTTTTGGTTCAATGGCGACAGAAATAACCGGCTCTGGAAACACGATAGATTCAAGAATCACCGGACGATTGGGGTCGCAAATAGTATGACCGGTAAACGTATCTTTTAGACCAACAGCGGCGGCTATTTCTCCGGCGTAAACCATATCTACGTCTTCACGGTTATTGGCATGCAAACGCACGATGCGGCCGAGGCGTTCTTTGTTGCCCGTGACGGTATTCAAAATATAAGAACCGGCCGCCAGCGTTCCCGAATAAACTCTAAAGAACGCCAGCTTGCCAACGAACGGATCGGAAACAACCTTGAAAGCCAAAGCGGTAAATGGTTCAGTGTCATCCGGCTTAATAAGAATTGCTTTGTCAGGATGGTCGGCATCCATCGCTTCAAGCGGCGGAACATCTAGCGGGCTTGGCAGATAATCAATGACCGCGTCAAGCATAAATTGCACGCCTTTATTTTTCAGAGCCGAGCCGCAAAGAACCGGCACAATAGCGCCGCTGATTGTGGCTTGACGAAGCACGCGCTTCAGGTCAGCCGCGGGCGGTTCATGGCCGCTCAAATATTGATGCATCAAATCCTCGTCGTTCTCAACAATGGCTTCAATCAGCTTGTGGCGATATTCTTCCACTTTATTTTTCAATTCTTCCGGCACTTCTCTATCCTCAAACTTAGTGCCTAGGTCATCCAGATAGACGCGCGCCTTTTTGTCAAAAAGATCAATAATGCCGATAAAGGTGTCTTCCGCGCCAATTGGCAATTGAATAGGATGGGCTCGCTTTGTTAACCGATCATGAATTGAGGCCAAGTCTTTGTAAAAGTCCGCGCCGGTGCGATCTAACTTATTGACAAAGCACAGCCGCGGCACGCCATATTCGTCGGCGTATCGCCAGTTGGTTTCCGACTGCGGTTCCACGCCAGCCACACCGTCAAAAACAACCACCGCGCCATCCAGTACGCGCAGTGACCGCTTGACCTCGGCCGTAAAATCAATGTGGCCCGGAGTATCAATAAGATTGATGCGATGATCTTTCCAAAAACAAGTGGTGGCCGCGGCCGTGATGGTAATGCCGCGCTCACGCTCCTGCGCCATCCAATCCATGGTGGCTTCACCCTCATGCACTTCTCCAATTTTATGTTTCTTTCCAGTATAAAAAAGAATCCGTTCCGAAACGGTTGTCTTGCCGGCGTCTATATGGGCAATGATCCCTATGTTTCTTGTCTTTTCTAAACTGTATTCTCGGGGCATGGATAAATTTTAATAACGAGCAAAATGCGCAAAGGCCCGATTGGCCTCCGCCATTCTATGAACATCCTGCTTTTTCTTTATGGCCGATCCTTCATTGTTGGCGGCGGACATTATTTCGGCGGCTAATTTTTCTTTCATTGGCTTGCCCTTGGCCGCGGCCGCGGCCTCAATGAGCCAACGATAGGCCAGCATCATCCTGCGCTCCGGCCGAACAGGTACCGGAATCTGATAATTCGCGCCGCCCACGCGACGGCTTCTGACCTCCACCACGGGCGACACGTTCTTGATCGCCGTTTCAAAAACTTCCATCGGATTTAGTTT
>MGEP01000018.1:0-114 GCA_001791425.1 Candidatus Uhrbacteria bacterium RIFCSPLOWO2_02_FULL_48_12 | reverse complement strand
TTTTACCGCGCTCCATCACGTAATTGATAAACTTAGCGACTTCTACGCTTCTGTATTTTTGGTCCGGCGCTGTCACGCGCCTGGTGGATCTTTTGCCTCTCATACCCCCACACT
>MGEP01000017.1 GCA_001791425.1 Candidatus Uhrbacteria bacterium RIFCSPLOWO2_02_FULL_48_12 | reverse complement strand
TAATCACAAAAACGCCCCGCAAGGGGCGTTTCTATATTCCCCTATTTTCTATTGGCTATGCCTGCTTTGACGAACGCTAAAAATAACGGATGCGGTACAAGGGGCCGAGACTTAAACTCCGGGTGAAACTGCACGCCGACAAAGAATGGATGATCTTTAAGCTCAATAATTTCCACGAGCTGGCCATCTGGCGAGGTGCCGGAAAAGCGCATGCCCTTTTTCTCCAACCGCGCGCGGTAATCGTTGTTAAACTCGTAGCGATGGCGATGGCGTTCTGATATTCTAGTGAAACCATACGCTTTAGCCACAAGTGAATCCTTCTCTAGTCTTGCCGGGTAAGCGCCAAGACGCATAGTCGCGCCATAGAGCTTGCGCGCCAAGTGCTTTAATTGTTCAGGCATCAGGTGAATAACCGGGTGCTTTGTTTTAGGATTAATCTCGGTGGTATGAGCGTCTTTAAGGCCGCAAACATGGCGGGCAAATTCAACAGTAGCTAACTGCATGCCATAGCAAAGGCCAAAATACGGGATTTTTTTCTCACGCGCGTACTGAATAGCTCTAATCTTGCCCTCCACTCCCCGACTGCCAAAACCACCGGGCACAATAATGCCTTGATACTGCTCAAGCTCCTTTAGCGCCCGTCGATCTTTCTCATAGGCCTCGGAATTTAACCAAGTAATTTCCGGTCGACGGCTTAAAGCAGACGCGGCATGACGAATTGATTCAATGACGGAGATGTATGAGTCAGCCAGCATAAAATCGCCGGTGCCAAAATATTTGCCAACAATTCCTATTTTCAAAGGTTCACCAGCACCTTTGATGCGCCGCGCGAGCTTTTGCCAATTCTTGAGATCGCGCTGGCGCGGTTTTAAATCAAGTTTTTTTAAAAGTTTGTCCGATAGTCCTTCACGTTCAAAATTAACAGGAATTTCATAAATTGACTCAACGTCAGGGGCAGAGATGGCGTTGCCCTCAGGAATGCCGCAAAAGATTGCCAGCTTCTTGCGCCGCGGCTCGTCAATGCGTCTCTCGGCGCGGCAAAGAATGAAATCAGCTTGAAGCCCAGCGGCATTAAGCGAACGTGCGGCATATTGTGTGGGCTTAGTTTTCATCTCTCCCACCGATTTTGGAATCGGCAGATAACTTACGAGCACCAAAGCGACATCCTGCGGATGCTTCAGCTTTAGCATGCGAATGGCTTCTAGAAAAAGAATGTTTTGATATTCCCCCACCGTGCCGCCAATCTCTATAATCACTATTTCCGCACGCGCCCGACGAGCCGCTAAATTAACGCGGCGGATGATTTCATTGGGAATGTCCGGCACCACTTCAACGTCTTCTCCTTCATAGCCAAAACTCCGCTCGCTATCAATGACTGCCTGATAAACCTGACCGGTAGTAATGTAATTATCGCGGGTGGCAGTAATATCAGTAAATCTTTCGTAATTGCCCAAATCTTGGTCGGCCTCAATGCCGTCCTCGCCTACAAACACTTCTCCGTGTTCGGTTGGCCGCATGGTCCCGGCGTCAATATTCACATACATATCGCACTTGACGAGCTGAACACGATAACCGCGACTTTGCAAAATTCGGCCAATAGAGGCCGTGGAAACGCCCTTGCCCACGCTAGACATTACGCCGCCGGTAACAAAAATGTACTTCATGTCAAAATGACTAATGTCTAATAAATGTCACAAATCCCAATGCCTAAATTCTATATTCTCCGCCCGAGTCGGACCAGCCTTGGGTTGGCATATTCTATATTGTTTCAATTGCCCCAACCTCCACAATAATTGTGGCTTTACCCAATGAGCCAAAATCAATGACGACCTCATGGTCGCCAGTGTGTTTTAACGGGTGCGGCAAATCAATCATCGCTGGTTGAATAATATAGCCCTCGGCCTTAAGCATAGCAGAGATCGCGTGATTGGTCACACCGGCAAAAAGAGTCCCTTGCTCGCTAGCTTTTGCCTTAATCTCAAAACGACGGCCAGCAAGCCGTTTTTTGGCGTGAGCCAGCGAATCATCCGTGTCTTGACTATGACGCTCGCGCTTTAAAACTACAGCTCTAAGATCGGCCAGTCGCGAGCTAGTCACCAAAGCAGCTAAATGATTCAATAATAAATAATTACGAGCGTAACCATCGGCAACGTCTTTAACTTCACCAATCTGTCCAAGTTTTGGCACAGCTTTTAATAAAATGACTTTCATCCCCATTAGAATGCTCTATATTCTAAATTCTATATTCAATATTCTACAAGTTACTTTAACAACTCCAGAGCCCTCTCCAACACTGGGTCTTTGTCTTCCTCTGCTTTCGCGCGATCAACAGCGACGACCACGTCCGGCTCAATACCGGCGCCATCAATGCTCCGCCCTTTGGGCGTAAACCATTTGGCTACTGTTATTTTAATGGCTGACCCGTCTGACAAACTTTGCAGTTCCTGTACAGACCCCTTGCCAAATGTCTTCTCACCGACAATTGTGGCTGCCTCGTAATCCTGCAGGGCCCCAGCTACAATTTCCGAGGCGCTGGCACTGCCAGCATTAACAAGCACGATTGTTTTTTCTCCCCGCAGGGGGGCTTGGCCGCGGGCAGGAAATTCATTTCGCCCTTCACCGCGTGACTGCTGAACCACTATCGGCCCGCTCTTAACCCAATAGCTGGCGACATCAACGGCAGTTTCCAAAAAGCCGCCCGGATTATTCTGCAAATCTAAAATTATGGCTCGGGGGTTTTCCGCGAGCACCTTATTCACGGCGGCGGCAAAATTATCGGAGGTATCTTCGTTAAAATGAGAAATTTTTATGTAAGCAATGTCGGCACGGGTAGAGTCGGGCGCGGTTTTCATGGAAAACTCCACGCTTTTAATGATGATTGTAGCGCGTACTATTTTGACTTCCAGCGGCTCGGCCACGCCGTTTCTGATAATTTTTAAAACCACTTCTGTGCCGCCCTTGCCGCGAATGGCCGCCACGGCCATATCCAAAGCCATACCTCCGGTATCCTTACCGTCAATGGCAATAATATGATCCTTGGGCCGCAGACCTGCTTTTTCCGCGGGCGTGCCGGGCAAGGGCGCGATAATGACTATTTTATTGTCCCGGAGTCCAATTTCTGCGCCAATGCCCTCAAAACTGCCGGATAATTCTTGATTAAAATCATTAGCGGTTTTCGGGTCAAAAAAAACTGTGTAGGGATCGCCCACGCCGCCAACCAAGCCAGTCAAAGCGCCGTAAAACAGCTTGGTTTCGGAGATGGGGCGATCAACATATTGCTCCTGCAGTAATTTCCAAACTTGCCAGAAGAGGTCAAAATTAACGTCTGACTTCAAATAGTCAGCCGGCGGCCCGGTTTCCTTGCCAAATACCTGGCCAGAGCCAATGGCTCTCTGCGCCCCGCGTTCTTCACCGGCATAATAACCACTGCCAAACGAAACAATAATAACCAGCACCAGACCAATCACCGGCAAAAATTTATGTCGGCGCGGCGGTGGTAATGTTGAATTAAGTGTATCCATATACCCCGTATATCAACATTCATAGGCAAACGCCGCCGGGCGGTGTTTGCCAGTTAATATAAATGTAAACACAGTGGTTGTATAATATTGATGATAATTGAATGACTTCATAGAGTAACCATTTTAGTTATGAATGTTGTATTGCGGGGCATACCCCGTATATCAACATTCATAGGCAAACGCCGCCGGGCGGCGTTTGCCTGCTAAGGAAGAAATAATACTCAGATGAGAGGTCTGACAATAATAATATGGTAAATCATGCATAGTTACATCATGGTTATGAATGTTGTATTACGGCGCATGACGCCATTGTATCAAAACAAGCGAACAGTCGTCAAAAAGAGATTGCTTAATAGCGGCAGTTTTGCTACCATAAAAGCCGTCTTATGAACTCGCACGAAACATTTATTATCCAAGGCGGCGGTGAACTTACCGGCGAAATAAAGGTAAACGGCGCAAAAAACGCGGCCTTAAAAATCTTAGCGGCCTCACTGCTCTCAACCGAGCCATGCATCATTACAAATCTGCCAGACATTGAAGATGTTCATCGCATGATGGAGCTCTTGGAGTCTATCGGCGTCAAAATCACAGCCAATGATCAAGCGACCATTGTGGAGACGCGCCATGCCGCGGCTGGTCCATTTGATAAAAAATTAGTAGAAAGCATTCGCGCCTCAATTCTGCTGGCCGGCCCGCTTTTGGCTCGCCACGGCGAAGTAACCATGCCCCATCCGGGCGGTGATAAAATCGGACAGCGGCCAATTGATATCTTCCTTGACGGCTTTAGGGCTCTCGGCGTTGAAGTTGAAGAGCACGACAGAAGCTACCGCTTAACCTGCAAAAAATTACGCGGCGGTGAAATCATTTTGCCTCGTGTTAGCGTTACAGTGACCGAAGAAATGATAATGACGGCGGTGCTGGCCGAAGGAACAACAATTATTAAAAACGCGGCCATGGAACCGGAAATTACAGCCCTGGCCGATTATCTAAACCAGCAAGGAGCGCGTATCAATGGAGCCGGCACGCCTACCGTTAAAATTGAAGGCGTCAAAAAAATCGGCGGCGGCGCCTACACCATTATTCCTGATCGCATTGAAGCCGGCACTCTTGTAATTTTGGGCTTACTCACCAACAGTGCCATAACTGTTTCCCGCTGTCAGCCCAGCCACTTAGAAAGTCTGTGCTGGCATCTTAAAAAAGCAGGGGCCATATTAGACACTGGTTCTGACTTCATCGCTACCAGGCGGCACAAATTGCTAAAAGCGCAGAGCGTCATCACTCACGAATATCCCGGCTTTGTCACTGATCTTCAGCCGCCCTACACCGTTTTAATGACGCAAGCCGAGGGACCAGCCATCATTCACGATCCGATTCATCAGGGCGGCCGGCTATTCTACACCGATCTTTTGAACAGCATGGGGGCTAATATTATTATGTGCGATCCATATCGAGTGGTGGTGAACGGGCCAACCGAACTTCGCGGCCGCTACCTCACAAGCCCCGATATTAGAGCAGGCATGGCTTTAATTCTCGCTGGCCTCGCGGCTGTTGGCGCCACTGTCATTGACAACGTCTATCAAGTTGACCGCGGTTATGAACAAATAGTGGAGCGACTTTCTAGTCTGGGAGCCAGAATAACGAGATCGTCAAAAACATAAATTATGACCCTCCGGGCGAGACGCTGGGTGTATTTAAGTTTCATTATCACCTTTGCGGCGGCCGCGCCGCTCGTTATTCTTTATACCCAAGGGTATCGTTATAATCTCAAGCGCCAGCGCCTTGATCCCACCGGAACACTGGTCTTATCAACAGTGCCGCGCGGCGCGGCCATTTCTTTAAACGGTCAAACTCTTAAATTTGTCACCCCCAAAACCCTGCAAGCCATTCCGCCGGCGACCTATAACATTAAATTGAGCATAGACGGCTATCGGCCATGGGAAAAGAAATTGCAAATTAAGGCCGGCGCGGCGCTTTTCGTGAGCAACATACGCCTCTGGAAGAACTCCATTCCGGAAAAAATATCCGAGGGCCTATATCAACTTTTCTCAGCAAGCCCGGACGGCACCTCTGTTATTTTTACCGTATGGCGCGGCAACCTAGAGCAATTTTTCCGTTTTGACGTATTAACGGACGAGTCACCCCGTTTGATATTTGAACGGCCCATGCAAAAGCCGTCCAGCGACATAATATGGTCGCCCCAAATGAACCGCGTGCTTGTGAGCGGGCCGGAAGAAACCGGCGTCCTAGAGCTTGGCCGAAAATCGTCATGGCAGGCGATATCCGGCTTTGTGCCTAGCAATATCAGCAATTTCCGATGGGACACCATAAACGAAGATCTTCTGTACGGCTCTGACAAACAAACAGTTTACACTATTGACTTAGCAAAGAAAAATTCTGCCCCTTTAGTTAGCGCCTCGCCAAAGCCAGCCAATAAAGAAACGCTAACTGACTATTGGCTGCGCAATAACACGATTCTTGAGCTCATCCAGGTCAGCGAATCAAAATCTCTCCTGCGCACCTTTTCGCTGGTAGCGGAAAAAGAAAAGAAAGAATTTCCCCTGCCAAGCAGTCTGGCTTATAAATTTTTGGCAGCCAACGACGATTTAATAGCAACCCAAGACTCAACTCAAAAAATGTCAGTCTGGCGCATTACGAATGAGTCTATTTTTCCGATTTTAGACGCGCCCAACGTCACCCAAGCTGTATTTTCAATAGAGACTGCTGATTTGCTTTATGCAACGCCATTTGAAATCTGGACATACAACCCCAAAACTGACACCGCCAATCTGCTCACTCGCATTGCCTCGGAGATAAGCAATGCAAACTGGTATCCGGACGGTTCGCACGTGCTCTTTGCTTCTAACCAGAATCTCGTCATAATGGAACGCGACGAACGGGATGCTAGAAACCAATGGGAGCTGACGGCGTTTCAGGATTTAACCGGCTACACCCTCAGTCCCGACGGCACAGCCGTTTACTTTACCGGCACTATCGGCTCCACCCCCGGGTTTTGGCGTCTTGATTTGTGAACCATGCGCAATCAGCTCTGGGACGCTTTTCTTTTAGCCACTAAATTACTTGCCTTAAGCAACGATTCAAAAGTACCAGCGTCAGTCCATTCGCCCGTCACAATTTCAAAAGTCATTATTCCTTCAGCAATGTAAGCGTTATTAACGTCTGTTATTTCCAATTCGCCGCGGGCAGATGGGCGTAAGGTTCTAATTATGTCAAACACGTGCTTATCATAAAAATACAAACCAGTAATGATTAAATTGCTTTTAGGGTGTTTGGGCTTTTCTTCAATGCCTATAATTTTTCCCCCACTTACCTCGGCGACGCCAAAACGTTCGGCATCTAGCACCTCTTTTAGCATAATTTTAGCGCCCTTTTCCTGTGCGGCAAAATCTTTAGCGGCTTTGATAATTTGTTGATGACCTTCAAAGATATTATCCCCTAAAATTACAGCTAGTTTGCCGCCATCAGTAAAATCCTCGGCTAGCCCTAGGGCTTCGGCAATACCGCCCGCCTCTTCTTGCACCTCATAAGATAGGCGAACGCCGAAATCCTTGCCCGAACCAAGCAAATGCAAAAAGTGCCCGGCGTGCTCGCGGCCCGACACAATCAGAATGTCTTTGAGGCCCATGGCCGTCAAAGTCTCTAGCGGATAATAAATCATGGGTTTATTGTAGACCGGCAAAAGATGCTTGTTTGTTACTAAGGTGAGCGGCCGTAGACGAGTGCCATTCCCTCCGGCCAAAATTATTCCTTTCATAATATGAAAATTATACCTTAGCGAGAATTTAAATATTCTTTTAATGCTTCGCGCCAATGGCGCAGAGGTGGAAGCTTGGTTGATTTTAGCACGGAATAAGCCGGACGTCTTGCTGGCCGCGGCAGATCCTTACCAGTAATCGGCCGAACATTTATATATTTGCGGTCCAGTATAGCATGATCGGCCGCATAAACATCACTCTCATTCAAAACCGCTTTAGCAAACTCATACCAACTACAGCTACCGTCGTTGGTGCGATGGAAAATACCAAGGGCGGGTTGGCTCACTAGCAATTCCTTTACGGCCGCGGCCAAATCAGCAACAAAGGTCGGGCTGGCGATTTCGTCGTTAATAAATTGGAGTTCATCTTTTTGGGAAGCGGCCCCAAGAACAATGTCCACAAATGTTTTTTTGCCGGCGCCAGACGATTTTCCAAAAAGACGCGAAGTGCGAATTAAATAATACTTAAGGCCGCGCTGTCCGTTCTTCAAAATAACTTGCTCCCCTTCGTACTTTGAGCGACCATAGGCGCTTATAGGTTTAGGAGGGTCATCCTCA
>MGEP01000016.1:1961-10658 GCA_001791425.1 Candidatus Uhrbacteria bacterium RIFCSPLOWO2_02_FULL_48_12 | reverse complement strand
TTATTGCTTTTGCGCAGCATCATTATGATCTGGCCGCTTTGATCGCCGTTATTGTCGGGTCTCTTTTGGCTTTTTTGTGGTTCAATATTTATCCGGCGCGTTTTTTTATGGGCGACACCGGAGCCATGTCCTTAGGCGTTGTTTTGGGGATATTGGCCATGCTCACAAACACTGCCTTGTTATTGCCGATTATTGGTTTTATTCTGGTTATTGAAGCGCTTTCGGATATTATTCAGTTTGCGGCAAAAAAATTTTGGGGACGAAAAATTTTTAAATCAGCCCCCCTGCATCATCATTTGGAAGCGAACGGCTGGCCAGAACCAAAAGTGGTGATGCGTTTTTGGGTTATAAGCGGTGTCATGGCTATGTTGGGCATGGCTATTTTTCTCATTGACCGAGTGTTGACATGACGGCGCGACTTCATCCTGATTATCGTCTTTTGATTGCCTTTGGTATTTTGCTGGTTTTTGGGTTGGTCATGCTTTCTTCAGCCAGCGCGGTGGTCGGTTTTGAGCGTTTTGGCGATAGTTATTATTTTTTAAAGCGTCAGTTGGCGGCGGCGGCCATTGGCTTGGTTTTCTTTTTTATTTTTTCGCGTTTTGACTATCGGCGATGGCAGCGTCTAGCGGTGCCAATTTTTATTATTTCAGTTTTATTATTACTGCTGGTTTTTATGCCCAATCTTGGTCAATCTTACGGCACATTCGCTCGCCGCTGGGTGCGTCTTGGTCCGTTGACCTTTCAGCCCAGCGAAATTATTAAACTGACAATGATCATTTATTTGGCGGCTTGGTTGTCTGGCCGCGATCGTAAGCTTGGCAGTTTCAAATTGACTTTTTTGCCGTTTATGGCGGTCTTAGCCGTTACCCTTGGCCTCGTAGTTTTTCAGCCGGATATAGGCACGGCGTTCATTTTGGCTTTTATTGCCGCCGGAATTTATTTTCTATCCGGCGGGAGGTTCGCTCATCTGGCTTTACTTTTTGGAGCTGGTCTTATCTCTTTTGTCCTACTCCTTCAATATCGTCCGCATGCCGCTGATCGATTTAAAATTTTTTTGCATCCCGAACTAGATCCCCAAGGCATTGGTTATCATATCAATCAGGCCTATCTGGCCATTGGCTCGGGCGGATTATTTGGCCGCGGCTTTGGCCAATCACGCGCTAAGTTTCAGTATCTGCCGGAGGTTTACGGTGATTCAATTTTTGCCGTCATTGCCGAAGAGTTCGGTTTTGCAGTCGTGGCCGCACTTTTGATCCTTTTTCTTTATGTGTTATATCGCGGTCTTTATACAGCGCGGGCCGCGCCAGATGGTTTTGGGCGTTTGCTTAGCGCGGGAATAATTTTGTGGTTCACGGGACAGACCTTAGTAAATATCTCGGCCATGGTCGGTTTACTGCCGCTCACCGGCATTCCACTTCCCTTTATTAGTTATGGCAGTTCGGCTATGGTTACCTCTTTAGCCGCCGTTGGAATTTTAGCCAATATTTCCACGCGACGGCGCGACTTATGAAAAAACGCCGATTGCTTTTATCTGGCGGCGAAACAGGCGGTTCAGTAACGCCGTTGTTGGCCGTTGTCGAGCAAGCTCGTTTAAAAAAACTGCCCTATGAATTTTTTTGGACGGGCACAGTGAGAGGGCCGGAGCGGCAGATGGTAGAGAGCTATGGCATTCCCTTTTTTGTTTTACCGGCTGGCAAGTGGCGAAGATATTGGTCCTGGCAAAATTTATTTACTCCTTTTTTGATCCTGGCCGGATTTACAAGGTCCTTAATTCTATTAAGAAAATTAAGGCCCGACGCTGTCTTAACGTCGGGCGCGTTTATCAGCGTGCCCCTGGTCTGGGCCGCCTGGTGCCTTGGCATTCCTTCAACGGTGCATGAGCAAGATGTGGTGCGCGGGCTGGCGAACAAATTGATGCTTCCATTTGCCTCTTTAAAAACGAGTGTGTGGCCAAGCGGTGATAAGAATTCTATAGTTATAGGAAATTTTATTCGCTCGTCGGTGTCAAACGGGAATGCGCTTCTAGCGCGGCGATATTTTCGTACCGGCGCTGATCTGCCAGTAGTCCTGGTGATTGGCGGAGGTACTGGTGCCTTGACCCTGAATCGGTTGATTATTGAAGCACTTCCGTTTTTGAGAGAAAAAATTTTGTTGATTCATTTGACCGGAGAAAATAAGCAAATTGGCACAATGCCGTCGCCCTATTATCATCAGCAGGTTTTTGCCGGAGTGGAGCTTCCAAATTTTTACGCCGCGGCTGATATCGTGATTAGCCGCGGCGGCATGAGTACTCTCTCTGAGCTTAGCTATCTTAGTAAGCCGGCTATTGTTATACCAATTCCGAATTCGCACCAAGAAGCTAATGCCCGGATGCTGGATAAATATAAAGCCGTCATTATTTTGAGCCAAAAAGATTTAACTCCGGAAACATTATCTCAAAGAATATTAAATTTATTGAATGACAGTTCGGCCAAGCGCCGTTATGGCGAGACCCTGCATAATTTAATCCCAAACGGCACAGAGAAATTTTTGGAACACTTAGAAACGATTCTTAAAGATTGAAGTATGCTAAATGCGGCCAACAAAAAATTTCCTGATCCGCCGGCCACCCTGCACTTTATCGGTCTTAAGGGCGTGGCCATGACCGCTCTGGCGGAGATTTTGCAGGGTCAGGGCTACACCATTGTGGGGTCTGACACAGCTGAAGTATTTCCCACTGATCAAGTGCTGAAAAATTTGAATATTCACTGTGCGCCGGGTTTTGCGGCAGAAAATATTGGTCCCAGTATAGCCGCCATTGTGTACTCAACGGCTTATACACGAGATCATATTGAACGCCGCGAGGCGCAAGGACGCGGCCTTCCCGAGTGGAGTTACCCGGAAGTTGTTGGATTTTTAATGACTATGTACACGCACAGTATTGCCGTGGCTGGTTCGCATGGCAAAACCACGACCACAGCCATGCTCTCGCGCATGCTTGAGGAAGGCGGTCTTGATCCGACAGCCATTGTGGGCAGTACAGTAATCAACTGGGGGCGCAACGCTCGTCTAGGCGCGAGTCCGTGGTTCGTGCTAGAGGCCGATGAATACCAAAATAAATTTCAATATTATGCGCCGCGCCACCTCATTATTACTAATATTGATTACGATCATCCAGACTATTTTCCGGATATTGAAAGCTACCAGAAAGTATTTATTGACTTTGCGGCTAAACTGCCGGCTGACGGAACTCTGATTATTTGGGGAGAAGAGCCGTTGAAATCACAGTTGCGGGCAAACTGTTCGTCAAAATTTATCACTTATGGTGAGGGTGAAAACAACGACTGGCGTTTGGTTGATGTGGCTATTGCTGATGATACAAGTTTTAAAGTCACCAAAAACGGAAATCATTACGGCGATTTTACTATTCCAGCAGCCGGGTTTCATTATGCGCTGAATGCTTTGGGAGCGATGGTTATGGCTGAGGTGGCTGGAGTTGGCCAGAAGGCCATCGCACTGGCACTTAAAAACTTTCGCGGTACCGCGCGCCGACTTGAATATCGCGGCGAATTCAACAACGCTATTATTATTGATGATTATGCTCATCATCCAACAGAAATCAAAGCAACGATTAAAGCCCTGCGGGCTGGTCATCCGGGCAAGCGTCTATGGTGCGTTTGGCAAGCCCATACTTTTAGCCGTACTGCCGCTTTTCTTGAAGATTTTGCGCGGGCGCTTGACGGCGCGGATCAGGTAATTTTGCCGCCCATTTATGCTTCGGCTCGCGAAAAAGGCGGAGAAGTTAATAATCAAATCATGGCTTCGGCGGTGAACAGTTTGTCATCCAATAAAGCGCAAGCTGTTAGCAGTATAGAAGAGGCAGCCGATGTTTTGCGCGGAGTTTTAAAAGACGGCGATGTGGTTGTGACCATGGGGGCTGGCGATGTCTGGCGAGCGGCGGAGATGATAATGAATTAGCGTATGCCCCGTTAGAATCCTGACTCAGCATAATTATCTCTGCTCCAGCTATGAAACAATCTACCAATCCATTAAATACTATAATCATCACAGAAGATAAAATTTCCTCAAGAATTTTATCTTCCGAGGACTTCTAACGGGGTATGATTAAGTCAGATTTTTTGCCCGGCACAAAATTTTCAGCGTCCATAAAAAGAAATGAACCCTTGGCCTCGCGCACCACTTTGGGCGTAGGCGGACCAGCCGCTTATTATTTTGAAACAGACAATGAAGATGAAGTGGTGGAAATTTTAAGTCAAGCGTGTGAATATAAATTACCAGTTCTAGTTTTGGGCGGCGGCAGTAATTTAGTAGTGGCGGACAGCGGTTGGCCAGGTTTAGTGTTAAGATACACGCGCCATGAAGTAACCATTAAGAACAACGGAGGCAAAGTATTGGTTGAGGCGTCAGCCGGACTTAATTGGGATGACTTCGTCGCCGCCACGATTGACAGAGGGCTGGGCGGTGTTGAGTGTTTAAGCGGAGTGCCGGGATTAGTTGGCGCGGCGCCGGTGCAAAATATCGGATGCTATGGACAAGAAGTCTCCGAAACCATCACTATGGTAGAGGCGATTGATATGCAGAATGGAACGCTAAGACAATTTTCCAAAAAAGAGTGCGGCTTTGAATATCGGCAAAGTCGTTTTAAAACAGACGATGGGTATCTAATTACTAAAGTGACTTTTGATTTACACCACACCAATAATGGCACTGTCCGCTATGATGAGATAGCCCGCGCCTTAAATGAGCAAAATATTGATAAGCCGGCGCTTGGCGATGTACGGCGTGCCGTTTTGAATATCCGCCATCGCAAATCAATGATTATTGATTCGGTTGATCCAAATAGCCGCAGCGTTGGTTCATTTTTTATAAATCCTATAGTGGCGGGCGACAGAGCCGACGAAGTGGAGCGAGCGGCTTCAGGTTTATCTTCACCGCGAGCGATGCCGCGCTGGCCAATGGCTGGCGGGCTAGTAAAACTCTCGGCCGCTTGGCTAATTGAATCCTCTGGATTTCAGCGCGGGTATGTTTTGGGTCGAGCGGGAATTTCCGCTAATCATATTTTAGCCATTATTAATCGCGGCGGGGCTACGGCCGCCGAAGTAATTGCTTTGGCTGGCCAGATTCGCCGCCATGTACGCGATATTTTTGGAATAGCACTAGAACCAGAGCCGGTTTTCGTGGGTTTTGAAAAAAGCGCCGCGGAGCTCCTGGATGGTAAATTACATTTTAAAGATAACGCTGTGTCAGATAAAAAGTAATCATGATGGACAAGTCGTCAAAAATAAAAATAATTTACGGTGTTTCTGGCGAGGGCTCCGGGCACGCTATTCGTTCGCGTGAAGTAATCCGTCATTTAGTAAAACATGGTCACGAAGTGCAGGTGGTAACTTATGGCCGAGGCAAAGATTTGCTGGGGAGTGAATTTCCAGTTACTGAAGTTTTTGGCCTGCATTTTAATTATCAGCATAACGCGGTGCGATATCTGCCGACAATTTGGAGAAATTTAATTAGCGCGCCAAAAGCCGTTGATAGTTTGAAGTTAATGGCCGATTTATTCCAGTCATTTTGTCCAGCAGTCGTTTGCACGGACTTTGAGCCATTAACCTCTTTAACGGCTATGCGTTTTGGTGTTCCGGTTGTAGCCATAGGCAATATTCACCATGTGCTTTTTCGTCGCGCGAAAGTGCCCTGGCGTTATCGACACGATTGGCTGGTTGCCCGAGCGGTTATTCGTTTGATTGTGCCGCGAGCCGATCATTATGTGGTCACAACTCTAGCCGATGAGCCAGTCAAAAAAAGCTATGTTCATATAGTGCCGCCGATTGTGCGTCCGTCTATTTTGTCAGCCAAACCGAGCGTTGGCGGCTGTATTTTGGTTTATGATTCCTTTAAAAACGAAAAACTGCCTGCCATACTGCGAAAAACCAAGCAGAGTTATCATATTTACGGCCATGGCCAGGGTGGGCCAGATGGGAATTTGGATTTTCGCGCTTTTGGCGAGCAGGAATTTCTAGATGATTTATTGAATTGTCGAGCGATTATCGGCACTGGCGGATTTACCTTAATTTCCGAGAGTCTTGTTTTAAAAAAGCCGTATTTGGCCATACCAATAGCCGGCCAATTTGAGCAGATTGATAATGCTCTAGAGCTTGAGCGATTGGGTTACGGCAAAATGCTGCGCCTGGCGCAAGCGAATGGCGTAGCGGAATTCCTTAACAACCTTGATGTTTTTGAGGAACGTTTGGAAACTTATCGTCACCCGGGTAATGATCGCGCCATGGCTCTTATTGAGAGCTTGGTCAACGAGCTCGCCAACGTCAAAGTTATCCACTAATTTTATTTGTTTTATTTTCTAGTCGTGTTATTATCAAAAACATGGTAGTTGACATCAAGGGTACAAATCTTGAACTAACGCCGGCCTTAAAAAAATACGCGACGGAAAAAATCGCTTCGCTGGTCAAGTTTTACCCGGGCCTAATTCAGGCCAGAATTGAGCTGGAGCGTACCACCAAACATCACCACAAGGGGGAAGTGTGGCGAGCGGAATCAAATATCAGCGGGCCCCAGCATTTATTTCGCGCCGAAGCCATGGCCAATGATATTTATGCGGCCATAGATGCGATGAAGGACGAACTTAAACGCGAACTTCAGGCCCTAAAAGAGAAACGCGCTCGTTTTGTACGACGCGCGCGGCGGGCCAAAGTCGGGCGCTGAAATGGGAGGTACGGCGGTGAAAAAGATACAGCAATTTTGGAAATTCGGCCGGCCAGAGTTTAACACTCAATGGTTTGACACTAATGCCGTTGGACAGCTTATCGTCAAAGAGGGCAATTATCAGTACAACATTTTTGATCTTGTAAAAAAATACGGCTCGCCATTGGAAATAGTTTTTCCGCACATTCTTGAACAAAAAGTTGAGAATCTATTTGACGCTTTTCATGAAGCGATGAGACGTTATGGGTATCGTGGTCGTTTTTATTACCACTATCCCATGAAGGTTAATCAAAACAAAGAATTTATTATCCCGCTTTTGTCCGAGGGGGCAAATTTAGAAGTTACTTCGTATAACGAATTGTGGCTGTTAAAAAAATTATGGGGGCAGAATCATTTCAACGCTCGCATTAGAGTGCTTTGCAACGGCCCCAAGATTCCAAAATATCTTGACCTTATTGTTGAACTGCGAAATATGGGCGTGGCCATTATTCCTATTGTGGACGATATTGGCGAATTAGAATATTTACGGCGCTTTCGCGGCGATATCGGCGTGCGAGTTAATTTGGGCGTAAAGGTACATTCGCATTGGGATAAAAAATTTGATCAATTTGGCACAACGCCGGAGGAAATTTTGAAAGTTGGCCGTATCAAAAATCTTAAAATTTTGCATTATCATCTTGGTTCACAGATTGAGCACGGTGATGATTTGGTGCGGGCTGCCAAAAAATTAATGGAATTTTATTTAAAGCTCAGGCAGTTGAATCCCACTCTTGATACTCTTGATTTGGGCGGCGGGTTTGCCGTTCCCTATACCAAAATTAAATCATACAGCGTTCAGGGTATAGCCCAGCGTATTGTTAAGACTGTAGGAGCGATGGCCAAAAAAGCCGAAGTGCATCCGCCGCATTTGATTGTGGAGTGGGGGAGATACGCCGCGGCGCCAGCGCAGATTTCAATTTTTAAAATTATTCACGAAAAACCAGTGGGCAACGGTTCAAAAAAATGCTGGTATGTGATTGACGGTAGTTTCATGAACGATTTGTTAGACACTTGGGCTATTCATCAAAAATGGCACGTGGTGCCGGTAAACAATATGAATGCCAGAAAATTGATGCCAGTGTGGCTGACCGGCAGTTCCTGCGATGTTGATGACAAATATACCGCTTCCGGTACTTACATTCGTCTGCCGCGATTAGAGGATTTGGAAGAAGGGGAGAGTCAATATATCGCTATATTTGACAGCGGTGCTTATCAGGATGCCTTGGCCTCGCATCATTGTTTGCTTTCTTCGCCCGCCAAAATCATTGCTCAAGATGGAGACATAACTATCGCGCGGCGGCGCGAAACACCGGAAGAGATCGGGAAATTGTTTGGGTGGTAGGGTTAGTATTTTCGCCGCTGTTCAACAATTAGGACGAATAGTACTTCTGACTAAATTTCACGATCGTGAAATTTAGTCAGATAATGGTGGAACCCTCTAGTGGAGTGCTTCACATTTTATCAAGAAGCCGCTATAGTTGCTTACATGTCATTTTTAACTAAAATTTTTGGCGATTCTAATGCTAAAGTAGTTGATTCTATTAGACCGCTTATAGAGCGAATTAATGAGCTTGAGCCCTCGTTTACATCCTTAGCTAGTGAAGGGCTGCGGGCAAAAACTACGGAATTCAGACAGCGCCTAGAAAAAGGCGAATCCTTAGACGATCTTTTGCCCGAGGCCTTTGCCGCAATTCGTGAAGCGGCGCGGCGGACTTTAGGTCAGCGCCATTTTGACGTGCAGTTGATCGGCGGCGCGGTTTTGCATCGCGGTCAAATTGCGGAAATGAGAACCGGTGAAGGAAAAACGCTTACGGCCACAGCTCCTCTTTACCTTAATGCCTTGTCGGGAGAGGGTGCGCATTTGGTTACAGTCAACGATTACTTGGCCAAGTTTCACGCCGAATGGATGGGGCCGGTTTATGACGCGGTTGGTTTGACCGTTGG
>MGEP01000016.1:1469-1903 GCA_001791425.1 Candidatus Uhrbacteria bacterium RIFCSPLOWO2_02_FULL_48_12 | reverse complement strand
ATGCCGCGACGTGAAGCGTACGCGGCAGATGTTACCTACGGCACGAACAACGAATTCGGTTTTGACTATTTGCGCGATAATATGGTGGCACGGCTGGAAGATATGGTCCAGCGCAAACTGCATTACGCTATTGTTGACGAGGTGGACAGTATTTTGGTTGATGAGGCGCGCACGCCCTTAATTATTTCCGCGCCGGCCGAAGAATCAACTGATCTTTATTACAAGTTTGCTGATTTAATAAAAAAATTGGAGGAGAAAGTTGATTTTAATATTGATGAAAAAATGCGGGCGGCGACATTGACGGCTGAAGGCATCGCCAAATTAGAAAAATGGCTGGGCGTTGAAAATATTTATACCGTGAGCGGACTATCTTCGGTTCATCATATTGAACAGGCCCTGCGCGCCGAAACTCTTTACAAAAAAGATCGTGATTA
>MGEP01000016.1:0-1402 GCA_001791425.1 Candidatus Uhrbacteria bacterium RIFCSPLOWO2_02_FULL_48_12 | reverse complement strand
TATTCCGAGGGTTTGCATCAGGCCATTGAGGCCAAGGAAGGGGTAGAGATTCAGCGCGAGAGCCAGACTTTAGCGACCATTACCTTCCAAAATTATTTCCGTCTGTATGAAAAATTATCGGGCATGACCGGTACGGCCGAAACCGAAGCCGAAGAATTTCATAAAATTTATAAATTGGAAGTAGTCGTTATCCCAACGCACAAGCCCATGGTTCGTGCCGATTTGGCTGATCGCATTTATAAAACAGAAATTGGTAAATTCATGGCCGTGGCTAGAGAAGTGAAAGAAAAGCACGAGCGCGGTCAGCCGGTGCTCATTGGCACTATTTCCATTGAGAAAAATGAAACCCTAGGCGCCCTGCTTGACACCGAAGGCATTCCTCACGAAGTGTTGAACGCCAAAAACCATGAACGCGAAGCGCAAATTATTGCCGAAGCCGGCCATAAGGGCGCGGTTACCTTAGCCACCAACATGGCCGGCCGCGGCGTTGACATTATTTTGGGCGGCACCCCGCCGCCAATGATGGAAAGTGCGGATGATTCTGAAATGGCGGTCGACCAAACAACTCGGCAGCTTTGGCAAAAAGAACACGAAGAGGTTGTCGCTTCGGGCGGTCTTCATGTCATTGGCACGGAACGCCATGAGTCGCGGCGTATTGATAATCAGTTGCGCGGCCGCGCCGGCCGCCAGGGCGATCCGGGCTCTTCGCAGTTTTATGTTTCTTTGGATGATGATTTGATGCGTATTTTCGGTTCAGAGCGTATCAAGAATATGATGGAGCGTTTGGGTGTGCCAGAAGATATGCCCATTGAAAACAGAATGGTCTCCAAAGCCCTTGAGTCAGCCCAGCATAAAGTTGAAGGTCACAACTTTGATATCAGAAAACATTTGGTTGAATATGATGACGTCATTAACAAGCACCGCGAGGTGATTTATGGACTGCGCCGCCGAATTTTAGAAAAGTTTAGCGAGAGCGAAAAAGGCGAAGCGGATATTTTGAAGGAAGAAATTTTACTAATGATTGAGCAGGAAATAGAGCAGGTTGTTGGGTTTCACACTCATTTAGAGGGCGATGGAGATTGGAATATTCCTGAAATTATTGAAGTTTTGCGGACAATTTATCCGGTTTCAGCCAAAACAGAAACGGCGCTTAAAGAAATATCACGAGTTGGTTCTGATCGCGCTTTGGGCGCGGCCGAGCGCACCAAACTTATTAATACAATCATTGAAGACGCCAAACAAGCATATGGCGCTTTGCGAGAAAATATCAGAAGAAAAATTGCTGATCCAGCCGCTTTTTTATCAATAGAGCGTTCCATGATGCTCCGAGCCATTGACACGCTTTGGATTGAGCACCTGGAGGCCATTGATCATCTGCGGCAGGGGATTGGCCTCAGGGGTT
>MGEP01000015.1 GCA_001791425.1 Candidatus Uhrbacteria bacterium RIFCSPLOWO2_02_FULL_48_12 | reverse complement strand
CAGAGTCAGTCACGCCGGTTGAGCCAACAATCAAAGCATTGGCTGCCATGGCGAGCGTGCCGGCGGTGACTGTAACTTTGTTGGTGGCTGTGACAGCCACATTGGCGTTGAAGGCCTGGCCAGAGGAGTTGATGGTGAGGTTGTAGAAAGCATTAGATCCTGTCATGGCCGCGGACGAGAGACCGGCAACGCCAGTGGCGGAAGTATAGGTGACCGTACCAGTTGATCTGGTAAAGGTGCCGCCACGTGTGAGCGGGGTACTCGCGCCGGTAATCGTTAAAGTATTAGAGCCGTTTGCGTCAAATTCGTGACTGGCGGCAATATTTAGAGAGGTGAGCGTAACAGATGAGCCAAGCGTGATTTTGGGCGTGGATGCGCCGCCCGAGATAGCCACGGCCCCTAGGTCCTGCTTTGTGGTGTTATTATCTGTGATTGATTTCGTGCCGCTTGGGCTCATGGTTAATGTTCCCGATCCTTTTGTATAGGTCATTTGATTAGAGCAAGTAGCGGTGCAAATTGTTAAATTACCGGCCAAAGTAAAAGTGGGATTATAAGTCGCGGCAGTTATAACAGTACTTGCGCCATTAGACGAACCGCCTAAATACAGATTATTGCTCACTTCCAGCTCTTGACTGCTAGCGGTTCCTAAAATATGCGTCGTACTCGCTCCCGGCAAAACATACAAATCGTAATAGTCAGTACTAGCTGCGCTAACGGTTAAATCAATTTCTGTATTTGCTCCTGATCCGGTATATTTAAAAATAGATGTGCTGATCGTGTAGGTGCCGCCATTCATATAAAAAGGTCTGGAGGTGCCAGTGCCCGTGCCGGTGATAGTGATGGTTGAAGCTGAAACGAAGGTAGTGGCATTAAGCGTGCCGCCAGTATTTATTGCCAGGTTGCCAGTTGTTAAGTTATAGCTATTAGCAGAGTTATCATTAATGTACAGGTTAGAAGTGGCAGAATTAGTCCGCGTAATGGTTGTGGTTGAGGTCACAGCAATATTACCGTTCGCAATGACGTTTAAGTAGGGAGTACCAGCCGCTGACTCATTAGTATTGATAGTTAGACTTCCACTAATGGTCATGGCTCCGCCCAACGCGTATGCTTGGTTGGTGGTGACTAATACCGGGTTCAGTATAAGGTTGCCGTAGTTCGGAGTATTGGAAATATTGGTTATCGCGTCAGAGAGGTATGAAACGGTTGAGGCGGCGTTAAAAGTGTAGGATAGGTTTGGAAAGGTGGGCATCACGCGCGCGGTGGTGTCAGAAGCGCCGGAGTTGCAGGTGGCAGTAGTAGAAGCTGTCGTGCCGCCAAGGCAGAGGGTAGCGCCCGAGTCAATCTGAAGGGTGCCATTGCCTGTCCCGGGGCCGATAATGCTCGCCCCACTCGCGTTAAAGACGCCGGCCTGCACGTACAATTGAGCGCCAGCGACGTTATTAATAGTCGGAGAAAATGCGCCCATATTGATCACCGTGGCCGTCGAATTGATAGTGAGTTTATGAAAGGTAGTGGCGGCCGAGAGCAGAGTGAGGATGCCCGAGCCGCTCGTGACTTGCACATCAGACGTGCCTTGGGTGAATGTGCCAGCGCGAGTGAAAAGCGTTCCTGATGTTCCTGTTAATATAATGTTGGAGGCGTTAGCCGTTAACGTACAGCTTTCACCGTTTGCTTTAATATTTAATGTGCCGGTTGAAAACGTTTGACTAGTACCCGTGCTTAGCACTGTCCGATTGGAGGTACCGTCGCTATTGGTACACCCGTAGCCGTCAAGCGTGGTTGCTCCCGTCACTGTTGTAGCACCGCTAAGAGTTACATTGAGGTCTACGTTGGTCGTACCTGACGGGTTTGAATTCCAATCGGCGGCAATATCAACCGCCGCGCCCATTGTATAGGTTTTAGAAGACGTCGCGACCGTCGGAATGAAAGATAACCAAGCTAATCCACTTGCGCCTGTAAAGGTACCGGAAAACACAGTAAGAGTGGTATTGGGACCGATATTGACATTAGAGTAGCCGGAAGTAAAAGTGCCGCTGTTCGTGAACAGTGGACCAGTTGTACCGTCAATAGTTATTTGCCGACCGCCGAGATCCTCGGTGAGGACGCCGGTGCTGTTGATAGTCAAACTATTAATAGCAGCGGTGTTCGCATTAAGAGTGATGGTGTGTCCAGCAGCAATGGTCACGGTATCGGCCGCAGTCGGAGCGCCGGCGCCAGTGCAGCCACTCCACACGCCGCTAGCCGCATTCCAGTTGCCGCTGGCGATGGAGGTACAAGTGGCGTCTGAAGCGAGCATCCACTGCCTAGGTTCAACCCATGTTTGGTTTGAAGTTGACGTTTTTATTTCGGCTGGTCCTAGCAAAAAGAGATAGGGGGAAAGCGGCGGCCCTTTGAAGCGGTAGGAGAGCGCTTTGGTCTCGCCAGCTCCAGCCGTCACTTGCCAACGCAGGAGTTTTGTTTGGTCCTGCGTAGTCACACTGAAACCAGTCCCGGTGATAGTGAATGAATCAGGAACTTTTTCTGTTATATCATAGTTCCCCGCTTTTTTGGCCGTGAAGTCAAAAGAGTAAGTGTAGGTAGCCGGATGGTACGTTCGGGTAGGCCCCGTGCGCTTGAGATAGAACTCGGCGTTTGGGTCAACAGAAAAAGAATCATTAAGCGTCCGCTCGCCGTTTTTGCTTTTAGCAATAACCGTCACTTGGTAGGTACCGGGAATGGTGGTTGTAAAGTTAGCTTCGTAGTCAGGTTTTTGGGTATCTTCCATTTGATAACACTCTGGGTTCACCCGAATTGAGCCATCACCCGTACCGAGCACGGTTTCGTTCCCGGCGGGATCGCTAATGATGGCGACCAGCGCCGCGTCGCAGAGCACCCGCCCGGCATCATCCAGCACACCAAAAGAAAGATAAGCCGAAGTGTTTGGAGGATAAATGGCATAATCGGGGTTAAATGCCAAGACACCCCATATATAATCTTGAGTGGCTACTGAATATTCGCCAGTAGGATCAAGAATTTCTAAAGTATATTTACCGGCTCGCATACCTCTGGCCGAGGGGTTAATGTTATAAATGACAGTATTCCCTTGTTTGGTCTGTGTAATATCGTCGGTAATTATTTCACCATTGGGATTTACGATGTGAACTTTCGCATTTTGCGGCACTTGCTGACTATCAAAAGTAAGTGCGACAGATTTGTTAAGTTTATGACTCTCACGGTTGCCTTCTACTGAACGCGTGTGATGAGGTAATAACGCGGGAATAGGTACCTCCCTCGCTAATCGCTCTGCCTTGGCGCGGGCTTTTTGGCTTATCTTTAAGTTTGGTGTATTGATAGCAACTGGTTCCAGTCCGTCGCTAGCTATTTCCCACGAATGTGGTTCGGTGAATACCGGCATATCGCTGCCAGACGCGATTAGCTGAAATTTGCCAAGGGAGAATATCTCCGGTGAAACATCGGGAGCGTCGTACTCATAACTGAGAGCTTTGGTTTCGCCCGCAGCCATGTTCACCTGCCAGGCAATTTGTGAAGTGTCCAATTCTATAGAATTGGACACTTCTGGAACGATCACAGTGAAGCTCCACGGCTTTACAGCCGTGGCTTCTTGCCGAACGGGGTTCCGTGTAGCGGAACCCCGCACCGTTCCGCCAAGCGGGACTGGTGCGTGGGTAAAGACAGATGAGGGAGTGATGGCAAACTCCACAGGTAAGGTCTCCTTAACCATACCATTGAATCCCTCGGCCGCCGTAACTTCAATCGTCATCGCGTATTTTGCCAATGGGTAGATACGGCTCGCGCCAAGACGACGAACACGGTACGGAAGATCATCTTGTACTGTGAAATAATCGGTGATGGTATGACTCCCGTCGGCCGTCGTCGCAGTTACTGTCAGATTGTATGTACCCGCAGTGGTTGTCTGGTAGGCCGCCTTGTAGTCCGGAGCGTCGGTGACGCTGTTTTTGGAACAAAAACCGGATGGTTTGATCGTACTGTCGGCTGTTGTGAACGCAATCGTCTGGCCAGCAGAGTCCGTAATTTTTGCCTCAAGCGTCGCGTCGCAAACAGTATTACCATTGTTGTCTAAAACACCAAAATACAGCTCGGCTGTATCGCCGGTTTTGTAAACCGATTGATCAGTATTAATCACTAATACGCCCCAGCTAAAATCCTGTTCTAAAGTTTGCGTCGTGCCGCCTTTTTGAATTGTAGTCTCTAGAATATAGGCCCCGGGGCTAAAAGAACGTGAGGCCAGCGAAATCTTATATTTGCCGGAATTAAGCTTTTGCAATTCCGGAATAATATCTGTCGGTTTTTTGTCTTTGGTTAGCAACCGCGCAGTAATTTCCAAATTATGCTCCCGCCAAGTTTTTACTCCCCTTTCCCCGCCGCCATCCGCCGCCAGCCCCTGTGCCAAGGCCTCCCCACCCCACCACCCACCCACCCAGTCCAATAGTCCAGACTTAAGGACTGAATTTTGAGCTGTCGCCTCTTCCGCCCTCGCCTCTTGCGCCCCCCACCACCCCCGCCCAGTCCAATAGTCTGGACTATTGGACTGGCTTTTCTGAATTAAGGTCGTCAACCATTCTCGCGCCCTCGCCTCTCTTGGCCCCCACAAACCAACCAAATCCCCAACCCCCCAATCCCCCGCCCTCACCCAGTCCAATAGTCCAGACTTAAGGACTGCATTTTGCTGACCCAATGCCATCGACACTCCATACCCCAACCCAGACTCCAATCCATGTCTCGCAACCACACCCCTACCACTACCCAACACACCATCCAACCCAATGCCGCTCCCCAATCCAATACCACCCCCCCACCCAGTCCCATAGTCCAGACTTAAGGACTGCCGGTCTGGGGCGAGCGATTGCGTCCATGACTGAATTAACTCCCTGTATTTTTCTTTGTACCTTTCAATAATTGATTGGTCTAAATTAGGCATCACATTATTTACTGCCTCGCTGTTCGCCGCCGACGCTGCTGTTGAGGGATCAATTGATAAATCAAAAATCGGCTCCTCAAAAGCGGCAAAATCTTTTTTGGCAACTTTCAGCTCCGGCGGCGTTTCTTGACCATCATCAATGCTTGATACATCCAGCCAGAAACTGTCTAAATAAATTTCCGGCGCCTCGCTTTTGAAATTTCCATACCAGCGCAAGCGCACAATTGTCTGCCCTATATTGACGGCGTCAAAATCAGCAGGAAAATTAACATATTGGTATTGCGGTTCATTTGATACCAGCGGAGGATTCAAATCCACCGCGCCAAGTGAGTACCAATTTTGACGGTCAGAAGTGTATTCAGCCATTAGCAACCCTTCTCCTGCGCTTGAATTCATGGATAAGCCCAGCGCCACGCGCTGAATATTGACAGTTGATTCTGGACTGAAATCTGCGCAAGCAATTGTGCCGTTTTCCATCGCCGCTAAATCATCTGGAATTGATGTTAAAGACGACTGATTGGTAGAGACAAACGGCAATGGAATAATAAAATCTGTCACCGCAGATAGTGTATCGGCAATTGTTTCAATGATTTTTTGAACCAATGATTGACCTGCTTCTTCAGTTGATTGAGCGGTGACTTCGGGTTCAGTGCTTTCTTCAATATTGTTATTATTCCCAGTGACTACAGACTCTAGGGGAGAAGAAATAGCGGCAAAAGTATCACTAATTTGCTCGCCTATTTTTTCAATAACAACAGCTATATTATCCAAAAGAGATGGGTTCGCGCTATCCAGCCCTGCATCTCCTGGTTCATCTTGAGGATTTAAATTATCCACTACGGGCGCAAGCTCGTTTGTAGTTTCATTGCTCACAGCATCTTCAGCTAAAACCCTATTAAATAAACTATCCAATAAATTAATAATTACTGGCTGTTCTGACGGGGTTTCTGCTGATGGCGCTGACGGCTCGGCTGGTGAAGTTGGCGGCTCTGGCTCTGGCGCTGTTTCAGTTGGGGTATTATTAGTGTCGTTTAGTGGAGTAACAGTAGTAACATCATCTGCACCAAGAACGCGCTCGCCGCTGCTGCCCTCCTGTTCTCTCTGCTGGCCGCTTTCTGAATTATCACTAGTACCGCTTGGCACACTATTAGTGTCACTTGGTGTATTTATATCATTGGTGCCATTTAGCGGGGTAACAGTAGCCGCGTCTGGAATTATCAACTCTAGATCATTTGATGGAGTTACATTGTTAGTGTCGCTTGGCGCATTAGTGGCGTTATTTGGCGGGGTGACATTATTTTGATCAAGGACTGGCAATGATACTGTAAAAGCATTATATTTTTCTTTGCCTTCGGTTGCCGCTATGCTCAGCTCGCCAAGAGCAGGCGTTGCGCTATTTTTTGAATTAAACTTTTCTTTGACTGCTTCAGTGTCTAGATCCTGAATAAATATATTATTCATCCCCTGCCAAGTGCCGCGACATGATTGAGGATAAATAATGTCATGAATGAGTGGCGGGGTGGGTTCTGCTTTGGCAAAAAGACTAGCTACGAGTAAAACAAAAACAACCGCGAAAGTACCGGCTTTATTAATTATTGATTTGCCCAACCACTGACTTGCAAAATGCCGCACTCGCTTCTTTTTACCCCTTAAACTCTTTCCATTATTATTTTTTTTCAACGACGAAAAAGCAACCCTCCCAAGCCCGGCGCGCTGGCTTGCCTTCAGACGAGTCTTTTTTGTTGTTTTCTTTGCCCCCATCAATTTATAATTTGAATTTTTCAGCTAATAAAGTTTGCGTTTTTAAAATTAAGCTTAAAAAATTTACCTCAAAAGAAGCGGCTCCATAACCGCCCCTATTATAACATATTTTTACAAATTCAAGAAATGATTTTGCTAATTTTAGACTTGATTGCCCTTGTTCGTCATTTTTGAACAATAACGCTATCTACTTATGCCAAATTGATTAAATAATAACTCGCCTCCGGGGACTATTTAATCACCCGAGGAATTATTGGCCATCCAAGACCCAAAAATAACCCCCAACCAATAAATTTTATCCTAAAGTACCTAACCCGTATCCCAGTCCAATAGTCTGGACCCCGTTAGAAATCCTGCGGTTGTCAGCGAATTTGCTTCATGCGCAAATAGTCTGACCGATTTGGTTCTTAGATAGTTCGCGCCAGATTTAGCTCCAACCATTTCTAACGGGGTGGACTATTGGACT
Organism: Candidatus Uhrbacteria bacterium RIFCSPLOWO2_02_FULL_48_12; assembly: GCA_001791425.1. Lineage (GTDB taxonomy): Bacteria > Patescibacteriota > Patescibacteriia > GWA2-46-9 > GWA2-46-9 > GWA2-46-9. The sequence continues at coordinate 806 of MGEP01000015.1, read as the reverse complement.
GGGATGACTTACGGCCGTGGGACAGATGTGCGGAATCAACCAAGCTTACCCACGCACCAGTCCCGCTTGGCGGAACGGTGCGGGGTTCCGCTCTATGGAACCCCGTCTGGAGATAGACCACCCCGCCACGGCGGGGTTAAGTCGTGGAGCTTCACCTTTGGCCGCCAATTAAATTCAAAAGTGAAAATGGACGCGGTTTATTTTTAGCTTGGCGCGAAGATGACGACTGCCCTCTTTTGCTGGGCCTCGCTCCCTTAGACCGATGACTGGCAACGTCGGTAAACCCAGTTAGAGAACTCGCACGGGACATTGGACCACGCGCTCGTATTGAGCTAGACCCCGCGACAGGCCGCGAGGCATTCTTTAACGGGGTAAATTTCTTTATGGCCGTCTCATAACCTTGAAAACCGGATGTTAACCATTGGTGAACACTAGCGATCGTTGACCTCCCAACGTGAAGTTCGCTCTGAATTTCTTCATAATCTACCCCTTGCAATAAACGCTCGGCAATCTTAATTCGCCGCGCAAGCATGATAGCTTCACTCTCGCTTAACAGGTCCTTAAAAAATGCCTTTACTTCGTCGCGGCTTTTGAGCTCCGCAATACTGGTCCAAAACATATTGAGAAACTCCGCGCGCTGTTTTTCCTCTAAATTTCTAGGTTGTACTCTAGACATAAATTATATTTTATCAGTCCTTAAGTCTGGACTATTGGACTATAATAACATAGGCCAAATATTTAGACAAGGTGTCAAAACAAGATGTTAGCGGGAAATTAAAATGTCCGCTTTCTAAGGAAATAGAAAT
>MGEP01000014.1:3677-8210 GCA_001791425.1 Candidatus Uhrbacteria bacterium RIFCSPLOWO2_02_FULL_48_12 | reverse complement strand
TGAAGTACTCTGGGAGTGGATTAAGAGCGTGGAGATTATTCGCAGTTTGGTGTTTTATTTGGGTATGATTTTATCGTTCGTTTTGTTTGGCGGCGCGGTTTATTACTTGCAAAAACGGATCTTTGACCCGCGCCGCGTGGCCATCCGGCGGTTTCGCCTGAAGCAGTGTCCGCGTTGCCAGACCAACCTAGATCTCGCTATTAGTTTCTGCCCGCAGTGCGGTCACCAAATCAAAGAGCGCTGTGCTTCTTGCGGCCAAGCCCGTTTTGTGGAATTACCAGCTTGTCCACATTGCGGTGGCAGGAAAATGTAGAGTGTGGTATACTTTGTTTATATTGTTGTATATGACAGAATCATTGACCCTTGAACGCTTTGAGAAATCTGAACGACGAGCCGAGGAGCGGCACCAAGAGCTCATACTCGCAGTAGCAGATGTTGTGACTCGTGTCAACGAGCATTTCGACGAACGTCTTGATCGGCTTGAGCGGTTGCAAGATCTGGAGTAGCGCTTAGAGCGCTTTGAAATTGAGACTCGATTAAAAATTCGCAAGATTGGAGAACATTTAGCTATCCCAGAGATCACTGTATCGTAATTTGTAATTATGCCCCACCGAAACAACAACAAGGATAAGGATAAAACCAAGAACCAAATAAGCCACGAAGCAGACATTAAGAGAAATCGCGCCATGGCGGTTATTTGCTACTTTTGGATTTTCGCGTTCTTGCCATTTCTGTTGAAAAAAGACAGCCCTTATGTATTATTCCACGCCAAGCAGGGAATAGTGCTTGCCATTGCATGGTTTCTGGTTTGGGTGATTGGCATTATTCCAATTTTGGGCTGGTTGATTTTCTTTTTTGGGAGCATCATTCTTTTGGTCGTAAATCTTATGGCTATTGTTAAAGCTTGGCACGGCGAAGAATGGAAGATTCCTTATCTTCATGATTACGTGAAGGTTTTGAATTTGTAGAAGTCGCGATAGAATTATTGAAAACACCCCGCCCGTGGCGGGGTTTGTTTTTATTCTTGCGCTACCATCATACTAGTATGATGGAATATGAGGGTATAACAATAAGCATCTATTCTTGGATAACAGAAACTTTTTCCGTCTCTCTGGCAGAGGATGTTTAGAGAAGATGTTTAAACGACTTACCGTTTTTTAAATCATCAATGAGTGGGCGCAGTTCCTGCGCCTGATCTTCCGGGCAGACGAGTAAAACATCGCCCGTGTCCACCACAACAAATCCCTCAAGACCGACAGTGGCGATTAGGCGATCGCCTTTATTTATAATGAGGCAGTTTTTGGTGTTGACGCCGGCATGCGGGCCGATAATTATGTTGTCGCGCGATCCTTCCTGAAGGTGTTCTTTGAGCGCTCGCCAGTGGCCGATGTCGCGCCAGCCCAAATCAATGGGAATGACCACTAGGTTTTTATCTTTTTCAACGACCGCTCTGTCAATCGCGATATTGGGCACAGCGTCATAAGCCGCGGTCATATCGTCATTATTAAGCACAGCGTCAGTAATTGATTTGTGTAGGGGTGAATGGAGATGCAGACGTTCAAGAATATTGCTCACGTTCCAAATAAAAATGCCGGCGTTCCATAAATGTTGGCCGCCTTGAATATATTGCTCGGCAATTTCTTTACTCGGTTTTTCATGGAAGGCGGTGACATTATGGACGTTCGGCACGATTTCTTCGCCGCGTTCAATATAGCCATAGCCAGTTTCCGCGTAGGTTGGCGCTATGCCAATAATTACCAAACGATTATTGTTTGATTGAATAAATTGTTCTGCCTCTCTGAGGGCGGTCAGTAGAGCTTCTGGATTTTTTATAATGTGGTCGGCCGATAATACGGCCATAGTTTCACGAGAGTGGCCGCGCGTGGCCAGAGTGGCCGCGCCGTAACAAATCGCGGCCGCCGTGTTTTTGGCCATTGGTTCTTGGAGGATATTTTCTTCAGGAATGTTGGGAAGCTGAGCATGCACTTCAGACACTTGAAAGTCGTTGGAAACAATTAAGTAAATATCCGACACTGGCGCGAGCGGGCGTACGCGATCCACCGTTTCTTGCAGTAAGCTTTTGCCTTCAAACAAAGGAATAAGCTGTTTGGGCTTTTGCTCACGCGACAGGGGCCAGAGCCGCGTGCCGGAGCCACCGGCCAAAATGATAATTTTCATTTTTTTATCATATATGTTTAGTTGCTCATTAGCAAGGCATTTGTTAGGATAAGGGAAGTTCCACAAGAATATGGCCTGGTGGCCCTCGCGCCATTCCCATTGTTGCTTGGATAGTACGGGGCAGGCAAGTTCCGCCCAAGGCGGATAAAGTTCAGGCAGAGGTCTGACAATCCCGCACCTTTTATATTTGTGGCCAGATGGCGAAGTGGCTAACGCGGCGGCTTGCCCCGCACCTTTCATGGCCTGGTAGCCAAGTGGTAAGGCAGAGGTCTGCAAAACCTCTATACGCGGGTTCAATTCCCGCCCAGGCCTTATAGTGAAAGGGTGCGGGGTCTGCGACAAAACTTTTATGTGCGGGTGCAATTCTCTGCCTACGGCAGACAGGCCGCCCAGGCCTTATAAAAACTATTTAAGGGAATAAAATTTATGCCTATATTTTCTGCGCCGTCTCCAAAACACGAACGGGTGCCCAAGATCAAGCGCTATTGCACCAACTGCAAACGTGATATTGAACTTAATTTAGATGAGGAAATTTGTTAAATTTGCTATAGAGTTCGCCCAATTGCCGTTTGATATTTATAAGAAATGAAATAAAAATATGAGTTTTTTCAAGTTTAACAAAGAAATAAACACAAAGGACTTGAAACTTTCGGACTATGATCAAATCTGGACTAAGTTTTGTTTTCTAGATGAAACGGGCAACTTAAATAATCCAACAGATCCATTTTTTACAGTCGGTATTCTGAAATTAAGCCAACCATACTACTTATTGAACAAACTTCAATATGAGAGGAACAAGAGAAATTTCTACGACGAGATGAAGTTTAATAAACTTTCAAAAAGAAATGTTGATTTTGCTAAATTTTCGGTCGGCGCACTTTTTGATGCTAGGAGCATCTATTTCTATTCTTACTCGCTAGATAAAGAAGGTGCTTATTTCAAAAGAGAGTTTTCTGGTGATCCGTGGCAAGCATATCAAAAGATCGCAATTCGATTATTAAAAGATGTTGCTCTTGCGCCAAAAGAGATTCTTATACTCTTGGCCGATCATGTTACTGTACCAAAGCATATCCGTTTCGAGGTAGATGTAAAAAAAGAAGTTAATAGTTCTCTCAAACGGTTAGCGCTTGCCGGAGTGTGTCGACTTGACTCGCGCTCAAATGATCTTTTACAACTTGTTGATCTTATGATTGGTACAATTAGCTACGACTTAAAGATAGAAACAGGAGCCATAAAAGGGAATGATGAATATAAGGCGGATTTACTACAATTCTTAAAACAAAATCTCGGAGCGGATAAATTTATGCCTGGTTTTCGCAATAGGAATTTTAATATTTTCGTGGATAAAGACATGAGGTTGCGATTACCCCTAAAAACAAATGAAAAAGGGCCATCGTCCTAACGGTCGACGCCCTTTCTCCATACTGTAAGTAACAGTATAGCAAATAGTTATTGGCAGGTCAATAGTGTTATCCACAGAGGTCTAGAGACCCAAAAAATAACGCCCAAGATTGCTGTAGCTTATAGATTATAAATAAAGTATGGAGGCACATAGATTGTGATATTATAAAATGAATGCACCCGTAGTATTTACCCCGTTAGAGAATGCCCCGCCCCGCCGCGGCGGGGCGCAATTCTCCAAATACGAGCATGGGGTCTAATGCCCAGTGTGAGTTCTCTAACGGGGTTTACCAATAAATATAACAAGACGAATTAACTAATCATTATTTTCAGCGCAAAATTTATGTCTATCTTTTCCGCTCCATCTCCTAAACACGAGCGAGTGCCCAAGACAAAGCGGTATTGCACGAATTGCAAGCGTGATCAAGAAGTTGAGCTGAATGATGAGTTGTGTCCGATTTGCCATGAGCGATCGCTTTTCCCGCCTCCCGAAAAACAGCGCCAAGACCGTAAAACTTTGTAATGGTCAGAAATATTGCTGATGTTATTTTCGTAATTTCGTATTATTTCGTAGTTTCGTAAGTTCCTATGTCTTCTCAAGATAAGCTCGTCGTCATTGACGGCAACGCTTTGGTGCATCGCGCTTGGCACGCTTTGCCGCCCCTCGCCACTAAGTCCGGCAAAATCGTTAATGCTGTCTATGGTTTCATGCTGGTTTTTTTGAAAGTTCTGAAAGATTTAAAACCCACGCACTGCGCCGTAACCTTTGATTTACCCGGCCTGACTTTTCGGCACAAACAATTCGTTGACTATAAAGCCACGCGAGTAAAACAGCCAGATGAGCTTTATGAGCAAATTCCTATCTTAAAAGAAGTGCTCAACGCCTTTCGCGTTCCTATTCTGGAAGCGGAAGGATATGAAGCTGACGATGTTATTGGCACTGTTTCTGAAGCT
>MGEP01000014.1:3509-3651 GCA_001791425.1 Candidatus Uhrbacteria bacterium RIFCSPLOWO2_02_FULL_48_12 | reverse complement strand
CATTGTGACTGGCGATCTTGATACGCTTCAATTGGTTGACGAGCATACGCGTGTTTATACTCTGAAAAAAGGTTTAACTGACACGGTTGTCTATGACGCGGCGGCAGTGAAGGAGCGGTATGGTTTGAATCCAGACGAGCTT
>MGEP01000014.1:0-3487 GCA_001791425.1 Candidatus Uhrbacteria bacterium RIFCSPLOWO2_02_FULL_48_12 | reverse complement strand
GCGACCCTTCGGATAATATTCCGGGCGTCAAGGGAGTGGGTGAAAAAACGGCCGTGGCTCTTATTAAGAAATTCGGCACCATTGCCAGTCTTTACGAAAATTTAGAGAAATCAAAAATAATAAAACCGCCACTAACGGCGCGTCTTAAGGAAATTTTATTGGCCCACAAAAAAGAAGCCATGATGAGCCGTGACCTTTCAGAAATTGTGCGTGATGTGCCGCTTAAAATTTCTCTAGACAACTTGCGCCGTCAGGCGCCGGATGAGGGAAAAGTAGTGAAATTATTTCAAGATCTGGAATTCAAATCGCTTTTGGGTAAGATTCCATCTTCTGCCGATGGCGCGGGATCGCCGGAAAAAGTTAATTCTAAAGAAAATAATGTCCGCTATTTGTTGGTGAGCGACGAAGATAGCTTTAAATCATTTTTGGACAAATTGCGCCGGCAAGATATTTTTGTTTTTGATACGGAAACCACAGGTTTAAATCCGTTCGCGGCTGATCTTTTGGGGGTCAGTTTTTGCTGGAGCGCTGGCGAGGCCTATTATGTTGTTACTGACGGACATTCAGATTTTCTGCAAGGATTAAAACCCCTGCTGGAAGACGAAAAAATTATGAAATGGGGGCACAACTTGAAATATGACATTGAAATTTTATCTGGCACCGGTATTAAAGTAAGGGGCACCGCGGGCGATACCATGATCGCTTCTTATCTTTTAAATCCGGGCTCACGAGCGCACGACCTTGACACTTTGGCCTTTACCGAATTTGGCCATCGCATGATTCCAATTACGAATTTAATAGGCGAAAAAAAACCACCCCACTTCGTCCGCCCCGGGCAGACTTCGCAGGGCAGGCAGAAATCAATGAGAGAAGTGCCGCTTAAAGACTTATCAGATTACTCATGCGAAGACGCGGATTATACCTGGCGGCTCAAAGAAAAGCTTGAACCGGAACTGCAAAAGGTCGGCTTGGTAAAACTTTTTTACGATATTGAAATGCCCGTGGTGGCGGTGCTCGCGGGCATGGAAGAAGCCGGCATTAAGGTTGATATTAAGGTACTTGCTCAAATTAAGCGCGTCGCGGCCCGACGCCTTGCTGTTTTGGAAAAGCAAATTCATGAATTGGCAGGCGAGGAATTTAATATTGCCTCTCCGCAGCAGCTCAAAACGGTGCTCTTTGAGAAATTAAAAATATCCAGCGCCGGCATTGGCAAAACAAAAACCGGCTTGTCTACGGCGGCCATGGAGCTGGAAAAACTTAAGGGCGTTCACCCGATTATTGAATTTATTATTGAACACAGAGAGTTGGCAAAATTAATTTCCACGTATTTAGACGCCTTGCCAGAGCTGATAGACCCACGAACCAATCGCTTGCACACGAGTTTTAATCAAACCGTGACCGCCACTGGCCGTTTGTCATCATCTGAACCCAACTTGCAAAATATTCCGGTGAGAACTGAACTCGGCCAGCAGGTGCGCTGTGCCTTTGTGGCCGAGCCGGGCCGGCAGTTGCTCTCGGCGGACTACTCGCAAATTGAGTTGAGAATTGTGGCTTCGCTTTCCGGAGACAAAGCCATGCTTGATATTTTTAGGCGCCATGAAGATATTCACACGGCTACGGCCGCGGCCATCCACGGCGTGTCGCCAGACAAGGTTACTCCAGCCATGCGTTACGCCGCTAAAGAAGTTAACTTTGGAGTGATGTATGGCATGGGGGCCTGGGGGCTCGCCGCGCGCACGGGGCTTAGCCGCGAGGAGGCGCAGGAATTTATCGCCAAATATTTTCAGGCCTTCTCTGCGGTTAAAGAATATTTAGAGCAAACTAAAGTTATCGCAAAATCTTTGGGGTACGTGGAAACGCTTTTTGGCCGCCGTCGTTATTTGCCGGAAATAAAATCCGGCGTGGCGCAGGTGCGCGCGGCGGCCGAGCGCATGGCCGTCAACATGCCTATTCAGGGCACGGCCGCTGATTTAATGAAGTTGGCAATGATTAGAGTCTATCAAGGGTTGCCGGCATTGGGCGAGGAAATAAAACTGGTTCTGCAGGTGCACGACGAGCTGGTTTTGGAAGTGCCGATAAATAAGATTAAGAAGGCAGCCATGTTCGTCAAAGAAGAAATGGAGACGGTGGCCAAACTCAAAGCCCCCATTGAAGCGCACCTAAAGGTTGGCGATAATTGGGGGGAAATGCAATCTTTGAGAATATAGAATATGGAATGATGAATATGGGGTTGAATTATCAATTGTTGCATAAACTTATTTGTTCTATATTCTAGATTCAATATTCTGTATTCTGTCAATATGGTTTTTCTCATCACTGGTCCAGACACTTACCGCGCGCGGCGGAAGCTTCGCGAGCTCAAGGATAAGTTCTTAAAAGAGGTTGATCCAAGCGGTCTGAATATTCATACGGTCATCGGGCCAACGCTCACGGTTGAGGGAGTGCGCCATCATCTGGAGAGCCAGCCCTTACTGGCGCGCCGCCGTTTTGTTATTTTTGAAAATGTTTTATCGCCCAAAAAGAAGGAGGTTATAGAGGCGCTCGTCGCCGCTCTGGAGCGCGAAGGCAACCGCAAAGAGGGCGAGGATAATATAGCTATCTTTTTTGAAGATGATGAGCCGACGGCCAAAAACAAACTGCACTCATGGCTCATTAAACACGCGCACCTTTTGCGTTTTGCCGCGCTTCAAGGTCATGAACTTGCGGCTTGGACAGAAGACGAATGGCGCCGCCGCGGGCGGCAGATTGATAAGAGGGCCATGAGGCGTTTGCTTGCCTCAACCGGCAATGATCTTTGGCAATTATCCGGCGAGATTAAAAAAATTGACGCTTACTTGGAGGCGGGTGCAATTGTTGATGAAAAGACCGTAATCCTTATAGCTAAGGAGCCGTTTGATGATAATATTTTTGCTTTTACTGATGCGGTGCTGAATGGGGATTTAAAAAAAAGCGCGCCTATGCTAATGGAACACCTGGAGCGGGAAATGGCGCCGCAACAGCTCGTCGCTCTTTTAGAAAAGCAGCTCAGAGTTTTACTGCTTTTGGCCGAAGCGCCGGCCGGCCGTATGCCGCCTACCTTGCCGGGCATTCATCCCTATATGGTGAGAAAGCTTTGGCCGCTCGCCAAACAATACAGTACGGCTCGTCTAAAAAAAATCTACGCCGACCTTGGCCAGGTAGACGTAGATCTCAAAAGTTCAGCTGGCGATGCCAAGACACTGCTTCTTACTTTCCTGACCTCTTGTTCCAAAGTTTCATAAGGCGCGATTTTGTTCGCGCGGCCGCGTTTTTTTTGAGCACCCGCTGACGCACGGCCTTATCAATCAGTTTAACGGTTTGGCGCAAAAGCTCTTGGGCTTCGGCATTTTTGGTTTCTGTTATGCGCCGAACTTTTTTGATTGTTTTTTTGAGGTTCTGTTTAATCTTTACATTAACGGCTGTTCGCTTTTTGGTTTGGCGCAAAGATTTCCACGATGCTGGTTTGTTG
>MGEP01000013.1:28959-29552 GCA_001791425.1 Candidatus Uhrbacteria bacterium RIFCSPLOWO2_02_FULL_48_12 | reverse complement strand
GATTAAGACATCATTGTACTCAATAGGCGGACATTTTAATTTCCCGCAAGGCGGACATTTTCACGTCCGTGTAACAGGTGTCAAAACAAGATTATGTATCGCGGCGAAATTTGCCAGTATGGTCACGACGTTTGCCGGAGTGTCGTTGAGTTATCGGCCTGCCGCGCGGCAGGCCTGATTATCAGCGAGTGGCAAGAATGCTGCGCTTATAGGCGTCAAGATTTTCCAGAGCAATACCAGTGCCGCGAGCCACACAAAGAAGCGCTTCGTCGGCCACATAGGCCGGAACACCGGTGGCGCGGCTCAAGAGCTGATCAATGTTTCGCAGTAACGAACTGCCGCCGGAGAGCACCATCCCCTTTTCAATAACATCAGCCGAGAGTTCGGGCGGCGTCTTTTGGAGAACTGATTTTGTTGCTTCAATGACGCCCTCCAATTCAATTTGAATCGCTTCCGTAATATCGTCAGAGGTAACGGTGATTGTTTTGGGAAGGCCGGTGACAGTATCGCGGCCGCGCACTGGCATACTCATTTTTTCTTCCAAAAAAAGAGCAGAGCCAATACCTATTTTTATTTCTTCGGCCGTGCGCTCA
>MGEP01000013.1:15880-28912 GCA_001791425.1 Candidatus Uhrbacteria bacterium RIFCSPLOWO2_02_FULL_48_12 | reverse complement strand
AGGCGGAGCCAATGGGGATATTGGCGCCAATAGCCGCGGCAATCGGTTCTTTAATTATAAAAGCGGCTTTTGCTCCGGCGGCGAGACAAGCGTCAATCACGGCACGGCGTTCCGTCGCCGTAATTCCAGCCGGTACCGCCACCATAACTTCTGGCCTAAAAAAACGAATTCCGCCCAAGGCCTTATTGATAAAATACCGCAGCATCGCTTCGGTCGTGCGATAGTCAGCAATGACTCCTTCCTTGAGTGGTCTTAGGGCGACAATAGTATCCGGGGTGCGGCCAAGCATTTCTTTGGCTTCATTGCCCACGGCCAAAATACGCTTATCCACCACAGAAGTCGCCACCACCGACGGCTCATTGATAACAATGCCGCGCTTTGGCACGTGCACTAGCGTGTTCGTTGTGCCAAGATCAATGGCTATTTTTTTGACAAACATGGCCATAATTTATGGAATTTAACTAAGTCAAAACAGCTCTGCAACGTTAACTGAAAAATCGTTTTTTGGCAAGAGAAGGGTTGTTTTTGCCCCGCAACGCGGGGCTTTGTTTTAATTGCTTATTAGTTTTTTGCCCCGCGAGGCGGGGCATGAGGTTTTTGTTCCTTTCTTGCTCACCCGAAGAAAGGAACCGAAAGAATGGTGCCCTCGGCGTCCGCGTCGGGTCGCTTGGACTCGCTTGGCAGAGCGGCGAGAAACTCACCAGCCCCAGTTTTGGCTATAGATATTAATCAAGATCATGCCTACATCTGTATAAAACTACTATATCCTGACAACCTCGATTGACAAAACTGGGGCTGGGTCAAACACATCGCCGCTTCATCTGCCTCGCTCGTCGGTGCGCCCACGACGCGGCGCCTATGGGAAGTTTGTGGTTTTGCTTGCCTCGCTCCTCAAATTCCAGTCCTCACCGCTCCTAAGGGGTCAAATGACATTGCTTAAACATATATAGATTGCTTACCATTGCGGTCCTAAGAATTGCGTCTCCAACCTTGTCATTTGTTAGGTTTTGCTAATCAATAGCCGGCGGCGTTTGCCCGCGCCATTTCCAAATATAGCGCAGCCAGTCTTTAAAATGAACAACCGTTAATTGCAATTCCTCGGCCGATTGCCGATGATGCAAATGAATAAATACCGCGGCTGGCGTATAGACAACTAGCCAATGTTTAAGCCAGAGGCGCCGGCAAAGGTCAGTGTCGGCGAGGTAAACAAAATACCTTTCGTCAAATACACCAACTTCCTCAATAGCTTGACGCCTCACTATCACGCAACTGGACATTAACCAATTGACCCGGCATTCGCTCCGGTGATCCCACTCTAACATTAAAAATCGTTTTAGCTCTCGCCTCCCCCATTTAGTGTATTTCAAGCGGGTGCGGCGGCAAAACGGCGTTAAAAAATTGTACCAGCGAAAGGCCGAATTTTGTATAGTTTTGTCTGGATTCAAAAGCTGGGGTCCAGCCAGACCCACGTCTGGTCTTTGCTCCATAAAATTAATCAACCGACCAAAGCTGTCAGCCAACACGGCAATATCGGCGTTCATAAAAAGTAAATATTTCCCGCGCGCCTCTCTGATGGCGGCATTGCTTCCCTTAGCGTATCCCAAATTACGCGACAAAGTGATAAGACGCACTTGAGGGAACTCCTCGCGCACCATGGCTGATGTGCCATCGTCTGATCCGTTATCAACCACCATCACTTCAAAATCTGCATTGGGAGGATGGCAATATACCCCCTTGAGGCACTGCCGCAAAAGTTTTTTGGTCTGATAACTGACAATGATAATTGAGAGAGTCATTGATTTAGTATGTAGTGTGTAGTTAGTAGTGGGTAGAGGTAAGCATCAAAAGAAGCGGGCAATGTTTTCCGGGCCGCGGGATATAGCTAGAATTGAGCGTCTTTTAACGGCCAAAGCTCCGCGCAATTTATAAACGTCTGTCCACGCCATTAACGTTTTTGGTTCAGTGAAAATCAGAATGAATAATTTCATAGTCTCATAAAAAACCGTCTGCCACCAGACAGGCGAAAATGGCGGGAAAGCAAAACTCTTAAAAATAAAAAGTAAATGATTGCGATATGATTGACGGTTGGCCGTGGCTGATCGCTCTCGACGTGAGCGCCAAGTGGCCACCCCAAATAATGCCGTATCAGCGTCCACGGCGCCGCGCAGACCGCGATAATGATATCCACGGGCCGCGGAAACGTAAACACTGCGCCAACCAAAAAGCTGCAGGCGATACGCCAAGTCAACATCTTCTTTATACGAACCAAAATTTTCGTCAAACCACTCTAGGCCATTGCTAGTCTTGGCGGCCGCCTCGTTTAAGGCCGAGCGGCGATAAAGAGCCGCCGTGGCCGGCACACCGAAAATTTCTTCATCTGCTCCAACGGGCCACGCCGCCTCGCCGCGCCCGCGCTCAACCACGCGATGAGTGCGATAAATTTTCAACCCCGCGCTGTCCATGGTATCTGTTTTAGTCAATCTTTCGTTATCTCGTTCAAGGCGCAGTAGACAGCCAGTGGCGCTCCCGACGCGAGAACGCGCTATAAAACAAGACATCAGTTTGTCCAAATAAGACGGCTCTAAAATTACATCCTGATTAAGAATAAACACATACGGCCACTCATGAGATTTTAAAAGCAGATTATGGCCGCGCGCAAACCCCACGTTTTGACTGTTTTTTTGCCAATGACCGCGATGGTGGACGAACCAATGAGAAATAATAGCTGATGTTTGATCTTCGGAATTATTGTCCAATATAAATATTTGCCAATCCTTGTATGTTTGTCGAGATAAAGAGTCAAGGCACTCCCCCAAAAAAGCTTCTCCGTTCCAAGTTAACAATTGTACGGCCACTGACATAATATTTAAATTTCCGATCTTGCTTTTTCGGTAACGTTAAAACCAAGGTAACGCCCGAACATGAGACGAGTTTGCGCTTCCGTGGCCGGCAGGGAGCCAAAGACGCCAAAAGTAATCGGCAGTAACAGCCATTGAAAAATCATCGTTAAATAAGCATGCGGCCGCGCCGAGGACGGCCGCGGCGGCAAAAGTTTTAAACTCATGAGCACAGATACAAAAATCCCAATCATTGACAACTGCAAAAGTTTTTCCAAAACAAAAGGGGCGTTTTGAAACAAGGCCTGCTGCTGCATACTCATGGGCGCGACATAAAGAGGCAAGCGGCCAATTAAAAAAATCAAAATCGGAGCGGTGGCCCACGAATACATCCCTTCGCTTAAATTCCAAATATAATAAAGTTTTTTGCGCCAAGGGATGCGCGGATTTTTAGAAAAATTCCAAAGCATGTACGGCAAGTGCTCAATACCCCAAGCCCAGCGGCGCTGCTGCTTGTATAAACTCACCAAACTCTTCAAATAACTTTTAGCCATCACCATATCCATGGAAACAGGCACATATATCGGCGTCACACTGTAATCGCCGTCGTAGCGCAAGAAACATTGTAAAAATATTCTTGAATCCTCGGTGACTATTTGCTTTTCCCAAAAGCCGACATCAACTAGCGCCTGCCAGCTCATGCTATGAGAGGAAAAAGTAAAAAGGCGCTCGGGGCGAGCGAGCTCGGTCATCAGCCAAAAAGTCGTGCCAAAGGCGGCTACGCGAGTGATGGCCGGCGCGTCCCAAATGTTGTTATTGTAAAGAACCGCCGGCTGGTAACTCGCGTGGGTGGGATTGGGGTGGCTTAAAAATTTGTAGGTCAAGCAGGCAAAATACTGTCGGTGGGCTAGGGTATCCACGTCAAACGAAGACACAATCAAATTTTGATAAGGCAGGCCGGCAGAGTCCACGTATTTTTTAAGGCGATGGCCAGACCAGTTCAGATTTGATCCCTTGCCGGGAATTTCATCCGGCAGATTCGCGGGATGCACTGTCACCACCAGGTCGTAAAAAAAATGACGATAATGGTCAGCCAAATACGACGAGATTTTGGCAAAATTTTCAGCGTCTCTCTCTTCGCCGGCCAAAATGACGATAAAACGCTTTGGGTCATAGGCCATTTGAGTTAAGCTTTTAACAGTGGCTTCTATAACGCTTAAATCTTCGCGGTAGGTAGGCAAAAAAATTAAGTGATACATATTCCGCCACGCTGGATAATCTCGCTCAAGATCAGCAAACCAATGGCGTTTGATTTCACGGTTATATAATCGCCAGGAGAGCACCGTGTAAAAAACAAAATAGCTAACGCGCCACAGCCAATAGAGATCAAATAAAATAATAAAATAAACGGCCCACAGCGGCCGCACAAATGATAGAGTGACGGCTAAAATAAAAGTAGCCCAAACGAGCATTCCCGGAATCATTTCTAAAATACGGTATTTACTTCTGTCCGTTAAGGTGAGCATAAAAATTACCTTGGCGAGAGGCGTCTGTTTTGTAATTTAACAACGAGGTAAGCAAAAATTATGGATATAAAACTTAAAATTATAAAGGCGAAAAATTTGCCGCGTGTCTGCAAAACCAAAGCGAGCGTACCCCAAACGGCGCTGACCGACCAAAAAAACAGCACGGTTTGACGAGGCGTTAATCCAATATCTAAGAGACGAAAGTGCAAATGTTGGCGGTCGGCCGCCGCGATTGATTTATGCTCCCAAAATATGCGACGGGCGATCACCCAAAAAACATCAAAAACAGGTATGGCCACGACCAGAATGGTCGCGGCAATTTTCCCGCCGGCCGCAATGGCCAAAACGCCGAGCATAAAACCGGCTAAAAGACTGCCGCCTTCCCCCAAAAATATACTGGCCGGGAACCAATTATATCGCAAAAAACCCAAAAAAGCGCCAGCCACAATGGCGGCCAGCAAAGCAGTGTCTGGCTGATGGACAATCGCGGTCAAGCTCAAGGCACTAAGTGTGATAGCGCCAATGGCGGCGATTCCGCTCGTCAGCCCATCTAATCCATCAAGCAGTTTGGTAGTATACATCATTCCCATGAGCCAGCAAAACGTCAAAATATCCGCCCCGACGTTAAAATAATAAGGCAAGTCCCGATAGCGCAAAAGTTCAATTTTCCAGCCATCCAGCCGCATAACTCCGCCCCAGGGACGGGTGATAAAATTAATGCCAATGCCGCTCGCGATAATTATTAAAACGGCCAGAATGGGAAACCAGACTGACGAACGAGGGCGCAAATGATAACGATCGTCAAGATAACCGCCTGCCATCAGCACGGCGCTTGCTAAAATAATACCGATAATAAATTTTGATTTAAGGTAGGGACCGACGATATATGATTGATTAAGCAGTAGAACGGAAAAAATAATTATCACAATCGTCAGCCAAACAGCGAGGCCTCCCAGCAGCGGAATAGGACGATCGTGCGCGCGGCGCTGCGGTTCAATCGCCGGATCGTCAACTAGGCGATGAGCAATGGCGTAGGTCCTGACCAGAGGCGTCAAAAAAAGAGCCAGCGCAGCGGCGGCCAGAAAAGAGAGAATGATAGGAAGCATGACTATTGAAATGACTAATGTCAAAATCCTAATGCCCAATCAATTATTTAATGACCAAATGACTTAATGATAAAATTGACATTAAGACATTGGAGCATTTGCGCCCAAGGCGCATCTGCCTCGGGCATGACATTTGGCATTTGAGCTTGGGCATTTGTCATTCTACCAATATTCACTATTCCTGATTCACAAAATCACAGTCGCTCTGCTTTCTTGACAGTTAACTTGCCGGCGCTCTCTAAAATAATTTGATCGCGGCGCTCCAGGCGACCCTCCAAAATTAAACGGGCAATTGGGGAATCAACCTTTTCTTGAATGACTCGCCTGAGCGGCCGAGCTCCAAACAACGGATCAAATCCCAAAGTCGCGAGTTCCTTGATAACTTCGTCGCTGACAGATATAGTAACTCCCTGCTCGGCCAAACGCTCGCCCACCTTGCGAAGCATGAGGCGGGTAATATCTAAAACATGCTCCGTTGTCAGGGGCCTGAAAACAATGATGTTGTCAAAACGGTTCAAGAACTCTGGCTGAAAATGGTGTTTCAGTTCTGACTCCATAAGCTGGCGTTCTATCTCCGGCATGGGCATGTGAGACCGCACCGCTTCCTGAATAAACGAGGTGCCGGCGTTGGAAGTGGCGATTAAAATCACATTGGTAAAATCCGTGGTCTGCCCGCGGCTGTCGGTTAAGCGCCCGTCATCCATCACCTGCAAAAACACGTTTATGACATCAACATGCGCTTTTTCTATTTCATCAAGCAACACGAGGGCAAAGGGGTTGCTTCTCACGGCTTCCGTCAAAATGCCGCGCGCCGCGCTCCCCCCTTCGGCACTGCCAATCAGGCGCGACAAACTGGCGAGTTCCTGATATTCGGTCATATCCAAGCGCACCATTTTATTTTGCTCGCCAAAGTACACGGCCGCCACAGCTTTAGCCAGTTCGGTTTTACCGACCCCGGTTGGACCAAGAAACATTAAATTGGCAATGGGACGTTTTTGGTCGCGCACTTCGGCGCGCGCTCGGCGCAGAGCTTCAGCCACGGCAGTGACAGCCGTCTCCTGATCAACAATTCTCTCGTGCAGACGATCTTCCAAATGAAGCAATAGTTCGGCCTCATTTTTATTCACACGACTTAGCGGCACCCCGAGTTTCTGGCTCATAAAAAGGTCCACATCATTAACCGTCATGATAATGTCTTGCCCGCGATGTTCTTTTGTAAACAAAGCCAGCTCATCCAAAATAGACAGGGACTTTTGCGGCAAGAAACGGTCATGAATATATTTTGCCGATAACTCCACCAGCCGGGCAATAGCGTCATACGAAAAATAGACGCGATGCTTGGCCTCAATTCTCCCCACTCTAGATTCCACGATCTGAATAGTTTCATTAATGCTCGGCTCATCCAAATTCAAACGCTCAAATAAACTTGAAAGAACAGTCCTCTCTATAACCCTCTTGTAGTCATCCGGCGTGGTGGTCGCCAAACATAAAGTTCTGCGCTGCCGCAGTGTTTTGGCGAGCACGGCCGCCATGTCCACACTGCCGGCCTGACCGCTGGTAATGCCGACCGCGCCCTGAATTTCTTCTATGACCAAAACAATATTTCCGGAATAGGCAACCTCATCAAGTAATTTCAAAAGGCGCGCCTCGGCATCGGCCGGTGTTGCGCCGCTGACAATCTTGGCAATAGAAACACTCACTAATCTTTTATCTTTTAGAATAGCGGGCACGTCGTCAGCGGCCAGGCGTTCGGCGAGCTCTTCTATGACGCCGCGCTTTCCCACTCCCGGATAGCCGACCAAAACAGCACTGCGGCCGCCTTGAAAAATCCGCACCACCCGATCAACCATTTCACCGCGGCTAACCGTCGGCAAAAACATTCCCCATTGAGCCAATTCTGTAATATCTTGAGAATAATAATCAAGAGTGGGAGTAGCAATGGCGGTCATCGCCCGATCCAGCCGGTTGCGCGGCCTGTGTCTTGACCCAATTCGCCAATGCCGCCACTGCTCGTACTGACGCTTAACGCTTAAATGCCAAGCCAAAACGTTGTCTATTTTCTGCTCATCAACTCCCGCATCATAGAGCACCTCTCTAGAGCGCGGATCAACCGTGCCAACGGCGGCAAACAAGTCCACTGGGTCAATATTCTTTTGACGATCGCCATAGGCGCGAACGTAGGCCTGAAAAAAAATTGTCTCTAAATCGTTCGGACCGGCTGGGCTGTTAAGAGCGGTCAGGCGCCCTGCTTTTCCCCCAAGCTCCGCCGGGTTGACGCCCAGACGCGCCAGCACCGTGCGCACGCTGGCATGTCGCAAGAGAACAAAAAGCAAATGAATGGCGCCGAGAGGCTGTTGAAGTTTTTCGGCCAGCACAAAGGCGTCCGCCAGCACCGAGCGAACATCGGGAGCCAAAGTGTCAGCGATGTTTAAACGATGGCGGCTGTCAAATGAAGCGGCCTCCGACTGGGGCCGAACCTCATCTTCGTAGACACGGCTGGGAATACGCTTAAGGTTGGCGAGGTCCCTCTCCAGACCTGAATAAATATAGAAAATTGCCATGATAGACACCCAGAAAAAAAGCGACTCCGCGCCATCCTCAAGAGGTAAATTGAAAAACACAAAAGTCCGCCCAACGGAAATGTCGAGCAGGGCCTTAAATACGGCGTAAAGTATGCCGGATAAAGCCAGAAGAAAAGCGACTAAACGAATGGTTAATCTCACCACCAAACTAAAATGATCTAAAAAAAATTCCTCTTTAGTTAAATTCTTTTGCCAATAGACAAGATAACCGCCCAAAATAATGCCATGTCCAATACCAAAGCAGGATTGGCACGTTTCATCTGGCAGGCGGCCGGTGCCCTGGCAATGCTGACAACTGAAAGCTAAACGCGGCATTTTAAGACAAAATTAGCTGCCAATGATAAATAATTTCTACCATCGCAATAAGAGGAACCAAAAAATACGCCGCGAGGATCCCGAGGGATACAGCCAGCCAAACAATGAGAAGGACAGAACGAACTGCCGCCTGCACGACTCTAACGCCGATGCTAATCAGCCGCCCGGTCAAATCGTATTGAGCGTACATCGGCGTAAAAATATTGGTGAGCCAGACGCTCCAGCCCAAATATTGATTACCCTCTTTCAGGCGTTCATAAAAACGTCTGACCGCCCCAACCGCCCCAAAGGTGTACCACCACACGGGCGCATAAATCAGCTCCCAAAAAATCTCTCTCAAAACTATGCCAACCATGGCCATGGCCGTAAATTTATCTTGCCACCACACCCTGACCGCGCGCCACGGGGTCAGATTCAAGATTAGTGGTGATAACGTTGCCCATAGCTGACACAGTGCCTTGCGTGACATTGTCAATGGCGCTCAAGGTCGTGCGAGTAATCAAAGCGAGCACCCGGCCAATATCTGATTCTGATGGCTTAAGCTTAATAAAGAATGAAACACTGGGCTCCAGCGATGGAGCGAGCTCGCTGATAAGCCACCGCGGTGAACCATCGTCAGCCACTTGCCAAGTTCCGGTCTCTGTGGCGGCGCTGTCCTTCTCTACGCTTACCCCAACCGGCAATTCGGCCTCCAAACGAATGTCTTTAAGCCCGTGGCTGGCCCGGCGAATTCGCCAAGTAACCTCGTAGGTTGTTGTCTCCCCGGCTTTCGGCGGCAGGGGCCCCTGGCCGACGGCGCGGCTGGAATCGTCAAAATAGCGCGCTTCTACCTCCAGCGAAACTGACCCGTTGACCGGCACGGTCACCGCCGCTCCTTCAAAACTGCCCTCAGTAATCTCGCCGTCCAGACGTTTGTAGGAAAAAACCGGGGTGCTCACTATATCTGAGGCGGCGGTATTGCCGACCATAGTTTTCAAGAGCGGCACACTCCAGCGTAAAACACCTTTGCCCTTTGGCAAAACCTTCATTAAGGCCGGCACTGGCTGGCTCTCCCAGATAATAACATTTCCTTCAACTCGTCCGCTCTCTTCCATAACGACGTCGGGCCAATCAATGGCATTGGTATCATAACGCACCCTCACCGCGGCCTCCTCTATCACCTGCTCACTGGTGTTTTCATACTCAAGCGAGTACGACAATGTTTCCCCTAGATTCACAGCCGCGGGCGCGGTATTGCCATTAACTTGAATAGACAAAGAAACCGCTCCGCTGCTTACCCGAGTGCGGACAGAACCGGAAGCAATTTTCAACCAAGCACCGGTATCGCTTCTGGCCTCCAATTTAGCGCTAATAACCTCCTCGCCCGCCGCTTCCGCGGCCCAGACGCCAGTAATTGTTATTGAACCGGTTGATTTGGGTAAAAGAGCGGGAATGCTCCATTGATAGTTTCCATCAGCCAATGGCGGCGGCGCGGCGGCGGTTACCTTAAAGTTCGGCGAAAACGCTATAGAGAGAGCGCTCGCTGGAAGTTCTGATGTCCCGTTATGTTCATACTTTAACTCATATTGCGCTGACTCGCCGGGCGCACTAACCCCGGGGCCAGTCCAGCCAAGCGTCAAACTGGAATCATTAAGCTTGAGGCCGAGCGAGGCGGTTGTTTCAAGTTCTGACCTGAAATTTGGCAGGCGGTATGAAGCCGCGCCAAAAATTGTTTTAATGCCGCCGCTCTCGCCCAGAATAATTCCCTTGACCGCTATTTCCTTGCTTTCTCCCGGGCGCAAAGCGCCGAGCGACCACGTATTATGGCCGGCGGACTCGGGACTCAAAGTAGCGCTCTGCCAAACAAACCCGTCAGGGTAATTCAAACGAAGATTAACTTCCGCCACGGCCTCGGCCGCGACATTATTTAAATTCACACGATACTCTACCGGCTCTCCTGCGCCAACCGATTCAGGGGCACTAATCGTCAGACGCAATTCGCTTTGACGGTTTTTGCTGAATGAATTGAAAAAGTAAAACCCAAACCAAGCCGCTAAACTGCCCAGGGCCAAAAGGAAAAAAACCACCATGGCTAATCTTCGCCAGGGCGAACGGGAGGGGCGCTGTAAATTGCCGGACGCGGCGCCGCCGGCACCAGACGTATCGCGATAGAGCCGTTCTAAATCCTGATAATCATTGCGGGGCAAAGGACGGGGCATGAATGAAGCTTACTTGATTCTAAAGGTGACGCCCAAAACAGCGTCGGATTCGAGAATGGACTCCCAGCTCCAGCCATAATCACCGGCCTCCACTTCTCGGGAAGAAGCCGTAACCTCAATTGGCTGGAAACTCTTAAAGGTGTGATGAAATGACGCGGCCTTGGTACCCGGCTGTTTTTCCCAGCGCAGACGATAAATACGGCTGTCTTGCGTCCAGCCAAAATACGATGACCATGGCTGCCAAAGAGCCGCAGCTGATTCTTGAAGTCGCCACGGCAGACGATAACTTAATTTGACCGCGGCGCTCTCTCCCGGATCAACCATCAGCCAATGCGCGAAAACTGTTCTGCCTAATTCATCATAACTGACAACACCGCTCGCGGAATCGCGGCGCGACTCAAAAAACATTGGCCGCAAATCATTATCCATCTCCAAATCAGCCGACGGAATTTTAAATAACGAAGAATCGGGCGCCTGAAATCCTTCGGCGCTGAGCAATTGACTGCCCTCTGGCACATACACGCGCAGATAATCCACGTTCCTCACCCCGCTAAATTGCTCGCCCTTACTGCCGTGGTGCGATCTTGTGATGGTTAAGGTGTCAACCAAGGCGCCGTCTTCCTGAACAGCGACATTATGCTCCACCTGGTCAGTAATAACATTGTCTGTCTTGCCGCCGGCAATATTGGTGTGAACAATGCCAATGCTATCGGTAAATGGCGGCAGAGTATCAATAGCGCCAGCCCAGCCCAAATCGCGCAAATTGGCTTCAGTATCGGCCTCCGAACTGTATATCAAGAGATGCTTTTCCGTTAAGGCCTGGCTCACGGCGGCGGCGATTTTTAGACCGTCTGTGTTGAGACCCGCTTCCAAGCGACCGATCAATAGAGGTGCTAAGTCAGCAATAAACTGTTTCGGCCGGTTAGCGGCTTTGTCGTAGCGCAGTTCCACCTCGGCTTGCGCTTCTGCCGCAAAATTATCAGCGGTGATAGTTAGATTATAGGCCGGCATGGGAATTGGCCCGGTTATCTTAAGGAGCGACTCAATGACGTTCACATCCATGGCCACCACCGCATCAACGCTCTCCCCGCCCGCCTGCCGGTAAAACCAAGAAACTTTTTTCGCCGAGGTCGGCCAGTCTGACCACCAATTGGCATCCTGAAATTCCCAGCGCGGATTGATGAGCTGTAACGGTTCAGGGGCTAAGAGACGCGGCACCAAACTTCCCTGCATGTCATACGTGCCGCCTGCCGGCACCTTGAGCGACTGCACTCGTCCATCATCAACATCCAGAATCGCAAAGCTCCCCATAAACCCGCCGCTCGCTCTTAGCTCATGATTATTTTGAAACATGATTAAATACCGGCGCCTCCCTTCCAAGCCCAAAAGATCCGGCGCAATCTCATTCAGGGCCAAGAGCTGATCAATGCCGGAATGAACTATGGGCAGCAGCAAACGAACCTGCTCCAGCGCTGTACGGTACTCTCGAGGCAAATCCTCAAGACGAACCGCGGCCAAGGCCGACTCCGCTTCGCTGATATCGGGCTTTACTGAAGCGGCGGCGGCTGACAGCCGGGTCAATAATTTGTCGGCCGGAATGGTATTTGAATTTTCAGTATTCTCCTTCAAAAACAAAAAATTTGACGAAATAGTCTGGCCCACGCGCGACAAGGCCGCGCCGGCCTCTAGTAAGCGCTCACCGCTTGTGAGCTGCTGTCCGCTGGGCAATACGCTAGCCAGTGCCCGAAGCAAAACAGGAATCTTATTTAATGATGTTTCTGCTTCCTGAAAACGGCTAACGGCCGCCTCAAACTCACTGCCGGCTTTAAAAAAATCATAGTCAACAACGGCCTGACTGCCAGCCATAAAAGAGGCCAAGCCGGAAGCGGCCTCAGCCACCACCTCCGCCCTGACAGCTCTCAAACGCATGGCTTCCACCGTTAAACGCAATGGCATTAGGATAACGAGGGCAGAGAGCGCCACAAAAGCCAGCTCGCGAAACGAATCTTTGAACAGAACTCGTTTCATTAGGATTGATGAGGCGGCCTCTGGCTCGGCTCTGGCAAACGCCGTTGGCAAAGCCAATGCCGGTTGAGCGATTTTTTGATAACTACTCACGCCGGCTGAACTTTTTGGACGCCACTCTGTCCCGCCTACCGGAACAGCGCGGGGCCGGAGAGCCCCCCTGACTGGCGCTGCAAGCTCAACACGAAAAACATACTTGGCCGTATTGAGGCCGATTAAAAAAACTAAACCGATTAAACTTAATCCCGAAATTTCTTCAATCCAGTAACGCCACTTTAATGGCCTCGCCACATCCTCAAAGGACGGCGTCTGCGGTTTAAGGCGGACGGGAGGATGAACGCGCCGTAAGCGCAAAACATGCCGTGACGGTAAATGATCGCCGAGTCGTACGGGAATAACTCTTAAAGCCGCCCCAGTATTTACCCCGCTAGAGAATGCCCCGC
>MGEP01000013.1:10988-15867 GCA_001791425.1 Candidatus Uhrbacteria bacterium RIFCSPLOWO2_02_FULL_48_12 | reverse complement strand
AGAAATGGAACTTCTAACGCGGCTTGCCACGGGGTCTGATGGACCAATACGAGCGCTGGGTCCAATGCCCCGCGCGAGTTCTCTAACGGGGTTTACCGGCTCTGGTGCTTGAGGCGGTTTCTCTTCTTGGGGCGGCCACACCTTATTAACTGTTTCGCCTGCCGGTAACTCACCCGAAACAGCCGGCTCGCGAGACATGACTTTTTGCGCTGAATTAATTGCTGACTGCTCGTAATTAGGTCTCGTTCTTTTGGCGATTGCCTGTTTCGTCTTCTTAGCCGGCTTTAATTTTTTTAATTTTTTCCGAATTATTTTCTTCATGTCAATTTATGAATATCGCTTTGCATGGCCTCCCGATAACAATCTTCAAGGGCCGCGGCCATTTGCTCTAATGTCATCGCGCTTTTATAGGGCCTTGGCCGAGGCAGTGTTTGAACTTCAGTCAAAACTTTATAGAGCGCGCGATACATAACTTTATCATTGTCAACGCCGATATATCGCGCCAATCGGCCATATGTTTCTGGCAAAGCCCCGTTAGGACTAGACACCACCGGCGTCCCCGTGGCCAAGGCCTCCAGCCCCGGCAGACCGACTCCCTCCATTAGCGAGGGCGTCAGAAAAAATTCCGCTTGGCCGTAAAGCTGCCGCAACTCATTATCTTCAATAAAGCCCAAAAATCTTACCGGGCTCTCCCTATCCTCGCTCACAAGCCCTAAACTTTTGGCCAGGGCGCGCAACCCTTCGGCAAAAGCGTCCGGCCGACCAACGATGACCAGCTGCCGCTTAAACAAAGGGTAAAGGCGCTGCCAAACTCTTAGCAGTGGCTGAAGATTCTTATGCGGATAAAAATTGCCGACAACCAATATATATGGCCTCTTTATATTATACGCTAGCTCATTCCAATTGTCATTGTTAGATGACTCAACATCAAAGGCCGGCGTCGGCTCAGTGATTACGCGAAGGCGCCCGGCCGCCTTAGGATAATAGGTCAAAATATCCTCCGCCGTGTAGTACGACACGGCAATGACCGCGGCGGCGCGGCTGACCGCCTGACGCACAGATAAACGGTAACCCAAATGTTTTAGCCAAAAGACTGGCCAGGCCCGCTGGCTGGCCACCCGCCAGGGGAAATGATGCATAATTAAATCGTGAATCGTCACCACATAGGGCGCGCGATACATCAGGGGAACATTAAAATGCGGAAAATGCATGAGATCTAATTTAGCGCCTGAAAGCTGACGCGGAAAATACCATTGCTCCTGCCAACTGTAAGCGCGATACGGCGCCTCTCTAACCTCCAAACCGAGTGATGACAATTTTTGTTTGTTGGCATAATTAGCATTAACAAAAACCACGATATCAAGATCATGCCTGTAGCTGACTAGAGCATTCAGCAATTCTTCGGCGTAGCGGCCGAGGCCGGAGTGATAGGCGCCGAACAAACGCAAGTCTAATCCCAATCTTATCCTCGCCATAAATTGAATAATGGCGCCAAAGTAAATTGGCGGCGCAAAAAAGCCGCGCGCTCCTTACCCGCCTCTTGATAATGACGATACACCGACGAATCACTGGCTAATGTTTGGAGGGCGGCCGTGATCTCTTCGGCGCCGCGATAAGGATCTATGAATATCGCGCCCGCACCCAAAACTTCAGGCAATGAAGTAACGGCGCTGGCGATGACCGGTGTGCCGCCAGACATGGCCTCAAGAGGCGGATAGCCAAAGCCCTCGAAATATGAAGGGTAAACAAGACAAAAAGCCGCCCGATAGATTGCTTCTTTGTGTTTGGCGGGAATGTAGCCAAGCAGATGAAGACGCGCCGAGGATTCATTAATCATGCCAAAAATTGCGGACTTGGCTGAACGCTGACAATGGCCAGCCAAAACCAAATCAAAATCAGGATAATATTTAACAAAGTTTTGATACGCCAGAATGAGAGAGTTAATATTTTTTCGCGGCTCAATTGTGCCAAGGCCCAAAATAAACGGGCGCTCTAACCCGTATATTCTTTTAATATCAATGACCTCATCATCGTTTGGCTCTGGCGGCAGAGGAGGCGGCGCGATCGTCACTCTCCCCTGCCATTTAGGGAAATGATTAAGGATATCATCTCTGGTATGCCGCGAGACTGCCAGCAGATGAGCATTTGACGGCGCATGCTCCAGCCAACGCCTAACCCACTTGAGATACCACAGACGAGTGCGCGGCGAAAAGAACTGCGGAAAGTGGACAAAAGATATATCGTGCATGGTCACAAACAACGGCAAATTTGAAGACGACAAAAAAAGCGGATTGGGCTGCCAAATAAGATCAGCCCCGGGAAAACAATAGTTAACGCGAGGCCGATTAAGCGCGGCCATAGTGACGTTTAATATTTTATTGGGAATGGATAAATGGCGATAATGACAGTCTGGCAAGATGGCTGAAAAATCAGGCGGCCTTTTGGCGCCGCTCGTAAAAATTTGCCACTGAAATCCATGATCGGGCGACTCTTTAATAGCCCTGAGCATTAAACGAGTGTAAGTAGCCACCCCGGAACCAAAACGATCCTGCAAACAGCGAAGATCCACCCCCACTACTAACTGACTGTTAGGGTGGGGGCTGGATTCTTTTATCAACTCTCCTGTGTCGTGTCTAACCATAAAAATTATTTATAACCTGCCCCCCCACTACTAACTGACTGTTAGGGTGGGGGCGGGGCTCCCCCCGGAGATCCGCGCCCGGTGCGCCGCCCAAGCATCATTGATAATGTTTCTCAATTTATTTCTGAATACTTCCTCGCTGAAATTCTCGGCCTGCCGGCGTATGACAGCCGAGTCAAAACTAGACGGCTCAAAACGAACAACTGTGTCAGCCAGCGCCTCCCAGCTTTGTTCCTCAAAAAAAATACCGCTCTCCCCCGCCTTAATTGTCTCTATGGCTCCGCCTGCCCGATAAGCGATCACCGGCCGCCCGGAAGCCATGGCCTCAATAGCCGTAATGCCAAAATCTTCCTCTTGGGGCTGAATAAAAGCCAAGCATTTGGCGTAGGCCGCAGCCAATTTTTCACGCGAACAAAAACCCAAAAATTCAATATTAGATTTGGCCAAATCCGCCAAACGAGATTTGGCCGGCCCTTCGCCGAATATCTTTAAGGGCACCCGCAAACGATTAAACGCCTCAATCACAATGTCAAATCGTTTGTAGGAAACAAGCCGCCCGCCCGTCAGATAATATTTACCCACTTCCTTTGACGAAGCGAATGCCTCAATATTAACCGGCGGGTACAGAACAACGCTGTCGCGCCTGTAGTATTTGCTGATGCGGCGGCGTACGGTGGCGGAGTTAGCAATCATAACATCCGGCCGCTGGGCCGCCAGATAGTCCCACATTCTCAATTTTACGAGCAGGGCGGGTATTAATTTCTTAACAAAAAAAGGATAGGGCAATTCTTCAACGTACGAGTGGGCGTCGGACCAAAGATAGCGCGTCGGCGTATGGCAATAGCAAATATGTAAAGTGTGATCCCCGGTTAAAACTCCCTTGGCAAAAGCCGAAGCCGATGATAAAACAGCATCATACCCCCGAAGATCATGCCTTTCCGTGGCCCACGGCATGAGCGGCAAAAACCATTGATAGTGTTTAAGCCCCCAGGGCAAACGCTGGATGAACGAGGTGCGGATATCGCTGTTGGCTAAGAGCGAGCTGAATCTTTCCGCATTATAAACGAGCGTAAAAATGGGGGCCGCGGGAAATTCTTTATGAAACGACCCTAAAACCTTTTCCGCGCCGCCGGTTTGCGTCAAATGATCATGGACAAGAGCGAGCTTCATAAAATATTCATAAGCTATAAAGTTTGTCTTTTAGCAAAAATAGCGACCAAGGTGCGGGCAATAATTCTCAAGTCAAACCAGAGCGACCAGTGCTCTATATAATACCTATCCAGCCGAACCTCATCTTCAAAATCAAGATCAGAGCGTCCGTTCACTTGGGCAAGGCCGGTGAGACCCGGTTTTATAGCGAGCACCTTGCGATGATGTTTTTCATACTTAGCCACTTCTGAAGGATAGTGCGGCCGCGGACCAACTAAACTCAGGTCACCTTTGAGAACGTTGTAGAGCTGAGGCAGTTCATCAAGACTGAATTTTCTCAACCATTTGCCCGTTCGGGTAACGCGAGGATCGTTAAAAATTTTTGGCACTGGCCCCTGACGGGCGTTTTGGGTGCTGATCAACTGGCGATAAAACTGATCAGCCGACTCCCCGCCGTAGTCCTGACCGACGCAATATTCCAGCTTCATTGTCCGAAACTTGTGTAAAATAAATAAACGATTGCGCCCCAGGCGTTTATTTTTATAAAGCACCGGCCCAGCGCTGTCAATCTTGATGATTAAAGACACCAAAATAAAAAGCGGCAAAAAAATTATGAAGCCAATGATACTGCCAATGATATCAAATAGACGTTTTATAACTCTACCCCAACCGCGCAGAGTCGTTTCCGGTACCTCAATAATTGGCACGCTAAGATCCAGGTCAACCGTTAAATCGCCAACCGGAGAGCGCAATATATCCGGCGCGTATCTAAAAACCTTATGGTGCTCTTCGGCAAAATCAAGAAACATCTGCCTTGTATCGGCCTCGCCTTGAGGATCAATGAGAAGAATCTCGTCAATGGCGTCAGCTTTAACGAAATCGGTTAAACGACCGAAGGATTCCTGATTAGCCGGAAGCTGGGCCGCCACCGCGTACCCTAAGTTAGGGTGCCGTTTCATATTGGCCACCACTTCGTCGGCGACTGTATTGAGGCCAACGACCACTACGCGATGCGCTCCAATGCCAAAACGAAAAAGATAATGCTGAATCAAACGAACGGACAAACGCCCCGCCGCCACCAGCATAATG
>MGEP01000013.1:0-10896 GCA_001791425.1 Candidatus Uhrbacteria bacterium RIFCSPLOWO2_02_FULL_48_12 | reverse complement strand
ACAAGCTAAAATAATTTTCCCGACTTCCGGCCACCAGGGATCGGTGGCGCGTCTCTTATAAAGACCAACCAGAGCAAAAATGATAATCCAGCCAATGGCTACCACGATGACCGAACGCAAATAATCAAGCGTCGAAAAATCATAGAGCACGGGCCTAATTTCGGTAATAAAGGCCTGAAAACGAAGACGATAAGCCAGCCCGCCCGCCAGCAGCAATAAGCAAAAATCAATTGGAACGAGCAATACTGAGAAAAATAATTCTGTTCGTTTCATGACACAAAGCAGGCCTCGTTAATAGTTTATTAAGCGATATAAAAGATTAGTGACCCCGCACCTATTTTGCTTATGACAACAAGCCAATAGATAGGCCTACGAATGTCGCTATCAAACAACTGCGGCGCTTGCCCGAATAGGGCAGGGCTATTCGCCCTCGCGCCGCCATTGAAATCAGCGACAAAATAGATGCGGGGTGACGCCAAAGAAGTGAGAGAAGCACCGATAAGCCGAATTCTGTTCCCCCGCACTAATCTTTAAGCTACAACGGACAGGCCTCGTGGAAGAGAGCCGCGAGGCGGCTTCGCCTTCCGTTCATCCAGTCCTGAATAAATTGCTGTGAGATTAGTGCGGGGGAGACGATCATCTATCTAGCCCCGCGATCGCTCGCGGGGTCAAGCGAGCTACCAAACTTGCTCTTGCACCAGGTAGGGTTTACCACGCCGAACGCTCACGCGTCGGCGACAGCCGTAGCATTCCGCGACCTGTCCGCTTTTACACGAACATTGCGCCAAGGAACACACCCGCTGACTTTTCACATTTGACGCCTCGCTACCGCTCGGCGAACTCAAAACTTAAAATTCTCGGCCCAAGGCCGACCCCTGCCCACCGGCTGGCGCGGCGCCTCGGGCGGGAAAACTCAAAACTATGCGATATCCCGCTAAGCGGAATACTAAAGTTATGCGTTTTGCGTTATGCGTTTTAAGTTGCGCGAAGCGATAGCGATGCGCTAGTATTGTCTCTGTGGCACTGGCCCTAACCAGCCCCAGTTTTAGCAACAAACGTTTTTTAGAAATATAAACTTCTTAATTTTGCTTTAGCGGCAAAACAGCCGCACGTTTATAACTAAAACTGGAGCTGGTCGGTTCCCGTTAGGAACTACCGCGACACCCGCTGCGCAGCAGCGGAAACTCGAAATCCTAAATCCCTGCCTGCGGCAGGCAGGCGAAATCCTAAACAAATCATAAATTCAAAGCCCCAAACGTGTTTGATATTTGGAGTATTCGTGCTTAGATATTGTTTAGAATTTCAATATTCGAATTTCGTATTTCCCGATGCTACGCATCGGGCAGGTGTTCGGACTTTCCTCCCCCACACTAATCTTAACAATGATCTATCTCACTAGAATGGCTAAAGCCGCAAGGCGACTTCGCCTTCCATGGGTTGACTATCATGGATCTTTGCTGAGATTAGTGTGGGGGCGATCGTCTGGTGCCCCTCTCACTTCTTCAGCTTCTTTAAAACTTTAAAGAACAAAACTTGTCGTTATCCTAACAAAAAAGCCTGTCTTTGTCAAAAATAAGCATTGACTCTAATATCCCCTAATTCTCAATTCTAAAGCCTTGTTAACTTCCGCGTCTGCTTCCTTATTTTGCTCGCGAGCAATATGATTAAAAGTTACATTTTTAAAAGCCGCAGCTAAATTCCAAACTTTAATAAATAATGACTGCAAATCTTTGTCCTTAACGCGATACTCGCGGCGCATTTGCTTTACCAACAACTCGCTATCCAAAAAACACCGCGCTGTCTTAGCGCCCATTTTTTTTACCTCTTCTAGTCCGGCAATGAGGGCTTGATACTCCGCTTGATTATTAGTGGCGACACCGATGGAGCGGCCAAAAGCCATGACCACCTTTCCTTGAAGTGACTTAATAACGACACCAATCGCCGCTGGTCCGGGATTTCCTCTAGCACCGCCATCGGTATACAGAATAAGTTCTTCAAATTTCATAATTCACAATTCATTATTCATAATTCACTCAAACTGGCAGAGACGGCCTAAGATCCAATATTTTCAACTGCCATTCCCGCCGGCCATTCCATTCGTTAGCTGTAACCTCGGCCACCACATCAACGCGATCCCCCAGCCGTCTCGACTCATGCGCTAAAGATTGATTAAAACCAATAGCCTGGCGAATCATGCCGCTCTCATCGCTCAATGTTAATTTTAAGTGCTGACCCGTAGAGCCGACGTTCGTTAAACCGACCAACTGCACCCCGGAAAAAATAAACTTCGGTCTAGGATTGGCCATGCCAAACGGCTCAAACAATTTTATAAGCTCACCAAGATTTTCTTGAACATCTTTCAGGAGCAAGGAGGCATCAATGTTCAAAACTGGCAATAAATCACTGGCGCTCAAAGTCTTGCCGGCAAGATCGTTGAGAACGTTTCGTAATTGCTCCAAGGCCTCTTCGTTTTTTAAAGTAAAGCCGCAGGCCTGCGCGTGGCCGCCGAACTTTTCAAATAGCTCCGAGTTCTGGTGAAGAGCGGCAATAATATTAAAGGCGCTGATACTGCGACCCGAGCCAGACAGGCCCTTGGGAGTGCGCCCCACGACCAAAATCGGACGGTGATACTCTTCCAAGAGACGACTCGCCACGAGCCCAACTATGCCAATCGGCCAGTTGTCACCCACCGCGACCAGCACGCGATCTTGATCTCTGTCTTGCAGCTGCTCGCGCGCTTCTGCAGTAATCCGCTCGGTGAGCTGTTGGCGCTCGCGATTGCCGGACTCTAAAGCGGAGGCCAGCTCAATGGCTTTAGTTGAATCTTCACACATCAAAAGTTCGTAAGCCGCATTAGCGTGGTTCATGCGGCCAGCGGCATTCAGGCGCGGCCCAATTTGATAAGCAATGCTGTAAGTATCAAGCATTCCCAGTTTCCCTCCCATTAGCTCAACGAGCGCCCTTAACCCGGGCCGTTGAGTTTTGTTAAGCGCCAAAAGACCGTATTTGACCAATGTTCGGTTTTCGCCGACCAAGGGAACTAAATCTGTAACCGTAGCAATGGCCGCCAAATCAAGAAGCCACTTTTCAAAACTTTCCCATTTAGCGCGCTCTTCGGCGTGGCTGACAATATATTTTTTCAAAAGAGCTTGCGCTGTCTTAAAAGCCATGCCCGCGGAAGCCAAGTGTAAAAAAGGATACAATTCGCCGGGCGTTTTGGGATTCAAAATAGCAAACGCTCCCGGCGACTTTTCCGGCACATGATGGTGATCAATGACAATGACATCAATGCCAGCCTGACTGGCGAGCATGATCTCTTCAGTGTTGGTAGTGCCGCAATCAAGGGTGATGATTAAATCAACGCGGCTGGCAATAAAATGATTAACCGCCGCGGCGTTGAGCCCATAACCCTCTTTTTCGCGGTGCGGCATATAAACTTCCGCGATATTGCCTCCGAGTGCCCTGAGGGTGGTAGTCAGCAAAGCGGCACTGCATACGCCGTCAGCGTCATAATCGGCATAAACAACAATGGCCTCATTGGTGGCCATGGCTTTAAAGATTCTTTGCGTGACTTTCTCCATGTCCTTAAATAAAAAAGGATCATGCAGATCACGACGATAATCCGGATACAAAAATTTTTCTATGGCCTCCGGCGTCAAGATGCCGCGGTTGTTCAGCAGGGCGGCCGCCAGGTTGGGCAACGGCGTTTCTGGCGCCGCGGCGCCGCGCGTCTCGGGTTTAGCCAAACGCCAGACTTTAGATTTAGAAACCTCCATTGGGCAAAACGATAAACGCCACCATGCCTAAAATCACCAAGACATTTAAGGCAATCCAGATGACTCGCTGAATTTTACGTGATCTCTTGCTCATATTATCAGTAATTTCTAAGCACTAATCTCTAAAGCCATACGAAAATACGAAATCATACGAATATACGAAATATCGTTGATTGCGGAAACGGACAATTTTCGTACCTTTCGTATTGTTTCGTAATTCCGTAAGTATAATTAGTCATTGGAGCTTGGACATTGGGCACTTAGAGATTAGATATTGAAGATTATTCTAACGGGGTATTACTGCTTGAGAATACTCAAATATGCTGTCGGTGGAATGGGGACGCGGCCGCGACCTTGTTCTGATAACCGTTTTTTTCCTTTCTTTTGTTTTTTTAGGAGTTTCTGCTTGCGGGTCACGTCACCCCCATACAATTTAGCGGTGACGTCCTTTCGCAGAGCCGACAAGCGTTCCGCCGCCAAAATCTTGCCGCCGACAGCCGCCTGAATTTTTACTTCAAACTGCTGTCTAGGCAAAGTTGATTTTAATATGCCCACCACCTGCCGGCCTCTCTCGTAAGCGGCGTCGCGATAGACAATCTGCGACAAGGCCTCGGCCGGCTCGTCAGCAATCAAAACATCCAAGCGCACCACATTGGCTGGTCGGTATCCGTCAAACTGATAATCCATGGAGGCATAGCCGGCGCTCGTGCTTTTAAGTTTATCATAAAAATCCACGAGGAGTGAAGCCAGCGGCAAACGATAGTGAAGAATGGCGCGATCGTCCAAATATTCTGTATTCAAATATTCTCCGCGCTTGCTTGCCACTAATTGCATAATACCGCCGACGTAATCCTTTGGAGAAATAATGTCCAGCCGCACCCACGGTTCTTCCAGGCGCTCAATACGGCTCTGCTCCGGAAGATCAAGCGGACTTTTAATTATGATTGACCGATGAGAGCCCTTGACCCAAAGCTGATAAGCGACGCTGGGAGCAGTGACCGTGAGCTCCAGGCCAAATTCTCGCCTAATTCTCTCTTGGGTAATTTCCAAATGCAGCAGCCCCAAACAGCCCACGCGCCAGCCAAAGCCAAGAGCCGATGAATGCTCTGGATCAAACACCAAAGCGGCGTCGCTCAATTTTAAACGGTCAAGAGCTTTATGCAAAAGCTCATATTGGTCGCCCACGGCCGGAAAAAATCCGGCAAAAACCATGGGCTTGGCTTCACGATAACCAATCAAGGGGGCTGTCTCGCGATCACCAAAAGACATAATCGTGTCCCCCACCCGGCATTGCCGCACATCCTTAAGACCAGTAACAATATAACCAATCTCGCCAGCTTCTAGACTATTTTGCCCAAGGCGCTGTGGCTTAAAAATACCGACCTCCAGCGCTTCGCTAACGGCTTTAGTCGCGCTAAAACATATTTTTGCCGGAGCTCTTATCCGGCCATCCACCACTCGCACATAAGCAACCACTCCCTGATATTCGTCAAACTGTGAATCAAAAATCAAAGCCCTAAACCCGGCTGTCTCTTTGCCCGCGGGCGGTGGCACTCGGTCTTTGATCGCCTCAATAACGGCCAGCACACCTTCTCCAGTTTTAGCTGAAACCGCCAGAATATCTTTTGGCTCACACCCCAACAACTGCATTATTTCACGCCTTGTTCGCTCCACGTCCGCGTTTGCTAAATCAATTTTATTGATGACCGGAATAATGGTAACACCCTGCTCCATGGCCAAATAAAGATTACCCAAGGTCTGCGCTTCTACTCCCTGCGAGGCGTCCACCAATAAGATTGCTCCTTCCACGGCGGCCAATGATCGAGATACCTCATAAGTAAAATCAACATGACCCGGCGTATCAATTAAATTCAAGACATAGCCGCCATAATCAAGCCGCACCGGCTGAAGCTTAATGGTAATACCG
Organism: Candidatus Uhrbacteria bacterium RIFCSPLOWO2_02_FULL_48_12; assembly: GCA_001791425.1. Lineage (GTDB taxonomy): Bacteria > Patescibacteriota > Patescibacteriia > GWA2-46-9 > GWA2-46-9 > GWA2-46-9. Next base: position 5,193 of record MGEP01000013.1, on the reverse strand, counting down.
CGTTCACGCTCAAGATCCATAGTGTCCAGCATCTGTTCTCTCATGATTCTTTTTGGCACCGTATTAGTAATCTCCAAAAGCCGATCCGCGAGCGTGCTCTTGCCGTGATCAATATGGGCGATAATACAGAAATTACGGATATGTGTGATGGCCATTACAGTTTTGAGTTATAAGTTCTGCGTTATGAGTTTTTTAGATTCCTTCTCCTTCATCCAATCCTTCCTGACTGATTTCAATAGCCGCCGGACGCCAGCGCCATGACGCCATTAATTCATCCAGCTCTTCTGATTCTCTAAGATAAAGAATAGCCGCGTAAGTGATGAGGCCAGCCAGACCAGCCAGGCCCCCTTGCAGTACTATATCTAAGAGGGTGGTCGTGCCCAAGAGTTGTCCCAAACCGGTTTTGACGCCTTGGGTGACAAAAGCCATAACCAGACCGGCCAAAGTAAAAGACCAAAGCGCTTCCAAGAGATGCCCTTCGCCCAATTTACCGACTCGCCATCTAAGAGCCAGCCAGAGACCCAGCACCTGCACAATTGACCCAATAGAAAAAGCGGCGGCCAAGCCCATAATGCCATAAGACCCCACCAAAACAAAACCAAAAAATATTGTCACAAAATCGCCAGCCACTCCGACCACCAGCGGCGTCATCGTATTTTGGCAAGCATAGAAGGCCCTCGCCAAAATCGGAATCAGCGCTTGAGCAAAAAGACTATACGTCAAAAAACGCAAAGTTTCAAAGGTGAGCACCGTGTCTGTCCAGTCAAAGGCGCCGCTGCCAAGCACGGCGCGAACAATTTGCGCCCGAAGCAGCAGCAGCAAAACAGTAGACGGCACAATGAAAAAAAACGCGTGCTGAACCGTTTCCCGCAAAGAATCCTTAAACCCCGCCCAATTGTCCATAGCCGCTTTTTCCGAGAGAGTTGGGAACACAGCCAGGGCATAGGCAATGCCCACGGTGGCCACGGGCAGCATATAAAGATTTGTGGCTAAGTTAAAAACAGCCACACTGCCGCTTGCGAGATAAGAAGCGATAATGGTGAGGATTAATAAATTCATCTGCGTAACACCCAAAGACAACGTGCGCGGCACGGTGAGCCGCCAAATTGATCTAAGACCCTTATCGCGAAGATCCCACGCCCAGCCAATAGGCCAGCCAAGTCTAATGGCGGCTGGCAGCTGAACGGCCAAATGCAAAGCCGCTCCCAAAACTACGCCCCAAGCCAAGCCAGTCAAGCCAAGCCACGGAACAAACACCAGGGCCCCAATAATAATACCAATGTTATAAAAAATTGGCGCCAAACTGAAAACAAAAAAATTGCGAAAAGACTGCAGTACGCCGCCCACCACGGCGGAAATCCCCAAAAGTAAGGGTGACAAGAACATAATGCGGCTAAGCGCCGCCACCGCCGCTGTTTTTTCTGAAGAAAAACCGGGCGTGACCATAGGAACAATCTGCTTAATAAAAATGGCGCCCAAAGCGCAGATGATAAGCAAGCTGACAAAAGTCGTCGTTAAAAAAGCGTTGGTCAGCCGCCAGGCCTCTGCTTCTCCCTCTTGGCTTCTCTTGCGAGTAGCCACAAAGACCGGAATAAATCCGGCTGACAAGGCCCCGACAATCAGCAAATTATAAATTAAATCAGGCACCCGAAAAGCCGCGTAATACACATCCAAGCTCTCCCCCGCGCCAAACTGACCGGCTAAAACGCGATCGCGAAAAACGCCGAGGAGGCGGCTCATAAAACTTGCCGCGGCAATAACCGCGGCCGCGCCGGTAATGCTAATACTCGGCCGCGTCAGCCACCGCCTAAACAGAATCTTTATCATCTGTATTTTGCAAACGGTTAATGAGGCGGCTCAAGCGCAGTGTTATGTATACGACCAACGCCGTGATTATAAAAGCGTAAAGAAATTTGGCGATTAAGCTGGAGTGAACACCGAAAATAGCCGCAAACAAACTTTGAATAGCGTCATTCCAAGCCAGGGCCGCCACCAATCCAAGGCCTGCCGCCACCAGAGTTTGTATTTTTTCTAATATCTCCAGACGCAACGAGGTCGTCTTTTTGTTCAGTTCAGCTTGCGGCGCGGGCATGTTATTAATCATAAGCTTGTAATTATAATATTAATAAATCACTTATAGCGCAATGCTTCCAGAGTTTTCAATTTGGCCGCCCGCCGCGCCGGCAAAACGCCTGTTAAAAATCCGACCACCGTGGAAAAAATAATTATACTCATTATGAACCATAACGGGCGAACAAACAGGTTCATGGATTTCCCGCCTAATCGCGAAGCTAAAATGTTCAGAATGAAATTGAATATCTCTCCGCCGGTATAACCCAAAATCACGCCGGAAACGCCGCCCAAAAATCCCATCAAAGCTGACTCGGTCAAAAACATAATCAAAATATCGCTGGCTCCGGCGCCAATGGCTTTCATAATTCCTATTTCCTGAGTGCGCTCCAACAAGGCGATGGTCACGGTGTTAAACATGCCAATCGCCGCCACCAGCAAAGCCACAATGCCAAAGAGCGCCAAGATGACCTGAATAGCTTTAAAAATTTTATTGGCTTCGGCAATCGTGTCCGAAAGAGCAAATACAGAAAATCCCATTTCTTTAACCTGTTCGCGCACCGGATCCAAAAACTCCATTGATTCCACTCTCACTTTGGCCTGGGCGTATTCAGCAATAGGCAAATCCGGCACATCGCCGACATCAATATAAATCAAGCTGGAGATGTTATTCTCAATTACGCCAATAACCTCAAATTCCGCTCGCTTCTCTACCACCGAACCGCTCGTACTGGTCGTACCATCCGCGGCCTCCTCAATAGGGCTAAAAAAGAGAGTCACTGATAATTTCTGCCCGACGGCTGACCCGGGCTTAATGTTAAAAAGTTTTGCGACCGTTGAAGTAATCACCATCTTCCCTTTCTCGCCGCTCCCTCCTAATCGGTCCGGCTCTAAAAAGAACCGACCAACCATCGGCTCCGCTCCAGACAAACGAAAATACGAGGGTTTAATAACGTTCGCCAAAGCGTCACCGGTAAATTCATTGAGAGAAATTTGCGCCGGAATATTCGCGACTGGACTCACCTCTTTCACGTGGTCCAGAGCGGCAAAGGCCGCAATTTGTTTTTTGCCAAGATGAATAATGCCGGATTCCGGCGGATTGACATCCAAGCTTAGCAAAGACTCCGAAGTAGTAATCTTCTCAAGCAGTAAAGTCTGCATGCCATAGCCCAAGGATACCAAAAAAAGAATAGCCCCAATGCCAACGCCCACACCAAGAATGGTCAAGCTCGTCCTCAAGGGCCGCGTCTTGAACATTCGGGTGGAGAGACGAAGTAGATCAGTAGTACGCATCATACCCCGCAGAGCAACATCCGCAAATATAAACTTGGATACGGTAATCTTTGACTATTGCGTAAATGATAACTGATAAAATTCATAGAATATTTTTTTATGGCTGGCTATGATTGCAGAATATGATGATGACATGAGCTGTGATTTGTTGCCATTCACCCCTTTAACATATAGAGATTTTGCCAGCTATGCGGATGTTGTCTTGCGGGGCATATACTAGCTTATTAGGCGTTAGCTTATTAGGATAATAGCACTACAACCTACAAACTAAGAAGCTAATTCCTAACGCCTAGCTCCTGTCTCCTGGTGCCGCCACCGCCACTTCTTTGGGATAATCTATCAGCATGAGCTCCAGTCGCGTAGAAAATTTTTCAGCCGTTTGATGGTGAAGCCCAAGGCCGCCTTCCTTCCATGATTTGTTGAGCAGTTCTCTGAACTGTTTATGGTCAATAGAACCCTCTAACCGCGCCTTGATAATCGTATCAAACCGATCTAATTCTTCCGGCGTTAAACTGCCTTCGTAATCAGACAACAAACTATTGCGAACGTTGTCTAGCCCGCTCGCTAAGGTGTCGTACTTCTCGGGGAAATGTTCAAACTTTTCATGCACAAACTTAGATTCATCAACAATCTTATCTGCCTCATCCACTAAACGCAAAGTGGTTTGCTCGTAAAGTCCAACGCCGCCTTCAGCAAACGGTTTATTCAAGGACAAAATAAAATCCGCTCGGTTAATTTGTCCGCTAACCCTTTTGCGAATAAATCTCTCCAAACGTTCCTGCACTTCTTCGTCTTTAATGCCCATGAGATAGTGGCTTAAAAATTTGGCCTTGAGGTCGCCCTCGTCAAGATGCGGATAAAAACGGGCAAACTCGGCCAGAGCATGGGCCACGAACGGCTGGACTTTTTCTTCTCTGACCTGCGTGCGCTCTGGATTTGTCACCTCGCGCACCAGCTCGCCGTCTTTCATATAAAAAACACGATGAGCGTAATGAAGATAGCGCGAATCGTGAGTAACCAAAATAACGGTCTTTTTGTCTCTGGTGTTAAGCTCATATAAAAGATCCATCACTTTTTCGGCCGAGCGCGAATCAAGGTTGCCGACCGGTTCATCGGCAAACAGCATGGGCGGATCATTAATGACCGCCCGGCAAATGGCCACCCGCTGCTGCTGTCCGCCGGAAAGTTCCGTGGGCAAACGATTGGCGAGATTCGCGATCTCAAAGCGCTCCAAAACTTTCGTGCCCCGCTCTTTGCGTTTAACAGCGCGCTCCTGCAAAAACATCTGCGGCAAAATAACGTTATCTAAAACTGAAAGTGAAGAAATAAGATAAAACGCCTGAAACACCATACCCATTCTTGAGCGGTGATAAGCCACAAAATCGCTTTTAGACAGGCCGGCCAAATCGCGTCCATCCACGATAATGCGCCCGCTGTCAGGCACTTCCAAGCCGGCAATGGTGTAAAGAAGCGTGGATTTGCCGCAGCCCGAGGGACCAAAAAAAATAATATACTCCTCGGGATAAATCTCCAGACTAATCCCTTTCAGAGCCACCATTTCACTGGGTCTGCCCTTGTCGTAAACGACACTAACCTTATCAATTTTAATCAATGGTGTAGCCATTGTGGAAATCAGGAATTATGAATCAAGAATGATGAATATAGCTTACATCTTAAAGCTTATGGCTTCAAGTATATGCACTCTCCTATGGTACAGTTGACAGTATAGGGAGATGAAGATGTTGATTAATAATGCAAATAATGATTGGCTAGAGGGTCTATTAATTAACCCAGCCAATCTTATGCACACAAGAGCAGCCAAGATGTTTA
>MGEP01000012.1:3825-15207 GCA_001791425.1 Candidatus Uhrbacteria bacterium RIFCSPLOWO2_02_FULL_48_12 | reverse complement strand
TGGATCTTTTACCTCTCATACCCCCACACTAGTCGGGCACTAAACCCGAACATCTAATTAATTGTCTATTAAGAAATTTCATAGAATCAAAATGTTGTTTGAATTAATTCCCTATTATAATTACTTCCAGGCGCACTGTGCCCGACTAGTAGTGGGGGCATACCCCTACACCTTGCTTGCCTTTGGCCGCTTAACACCATAACGGCTGCGAGTGCGCATGCGATTGGCTTGCCCTTGAGTATCATAAACTCCGCGAACGATGGTATAACGGACACCGGGCAAATCTTTAACGCGGCCGCCGCGGATTAGCACAATAGAGTGCTCTTGCAGGTTATGCCCGATGCCGGGAATATAGGCGGTCACTTCCATGCCGTTAGACAAACGCACGCGCGCAATCTTCCGCAGAGCGGAATTCGGTTTCATGGGAGTCATAGTTGTTACCTTGAGGCATACCCCTCTTTTGAAGCTGCTGCCTTGCGGCAAAAATCTGCGCTTACGATGCAGGGTGTCAAAAACCGACGCCAGAGCCGGCGTTTTTGATTTACGCTCGTGACTGCGCCTCGATCCCTTTAATAATTGATTGATTGTCGGCATTGATAACTTTAGTTAAAATTTTGTGGTAATGAAAAATAGATCTCTAAAGATCTACACCTCTGTTAATCTTAATGCAGTATGATGAGTATAGAGAAAAAGGTTGAAACCGTCAAGGGTTGCCTAAAAAGACATCTGCGCCAAAGTAGAGAACAAAATATTGAGACCATTTGCTCCCAAAAGAACATAGGCCACACCAGCGATGACGGGCAGCAGTAAACCTGACAGGAAAAATAGGAAAAAGAAAAAAATAAGCAAGCCGTATTTTTCAAGAAACATAATTAATCTTTCCCAGCGTGGGGGCAAAAGTGAAATCAAGACATGCGAGCCGTCCAACGGCGGTATGGGCACCAGATTAAAAACAGCCAGCAACACGTTGGCCCAAACAACAAGAACTGCCAAACTTGAAATAACCGGCGGCAGCTGCAGCCAGCGAACAATCAGGGCAAAAACCACGGCCAAGGCGATATTGCCTAGGGGTCCGGCTACTCCAACAATGGCCGGGCCGTATTTCGGATATTTCAAATTGTAAGGATTAAACGGCACGGGCTTGGCCGCCGCAAACATGAATTGCCCGCCCGTCGCCCACAAAAGAAACGCTGGCAACAATAAAGTTGTCACGGGATCAATGTGGGCCGCTGGATTTAAAGTTAAGCGCCCTAAATCTTTTGGCGTTGAATCGCCAAGTTCATTCGCCGCCCAACCGTGCATATATTCATGGAAAACGGCCGAAATCAGCAAAATGGCAAAAAAGGCAATGGTGAACATAGATTTCAAAAGAATACTGGAAAATAAAAATCCTGGCAAACTGTTGACACGATAAAATCATTCATGTTACTCTGCCAGCACTGTCAAATTATTTAATAATTGTATGGCCAGAGTCTGCTCACAGTGCGGCCGCGGCGCCTTGAGCGCGCAGAGCCGAAGTCATTCCAACATCGCCACCAAAAGGCGGCAATTTTTAAATTTGCAAACGCGCCGGGTAAATGGACAAAAGGTTAAAATCTGCACTCGTTGCTTGAGAACAATGACCAATAAAGCGACCTGACATTTTGCCTACTGCACCGCACAGTCGCCATGGTGTGGACGCAGGGTTCATCAAAAAAGCAGCCAAGTGGTTATAGAAAAAAAGATAATTAAACTCACCACATCCTGAATAATCGTGGTGAACGGCCCGGATCCCAAGGCCGGGTCTTTTTTTGTCCAATAAAGCAAGGTCGGTACCATTAAAGCGATGACTGGCGCCAAAGCAACATTAACAAACATGGCTGCTCCCACCGCCCAAGCGAGTGGCCAAAGGCCGGTCCAGGCAACAGTGAAAACACCGATAAGAAAAGCGATCACAGCGGCAATTAGGACCCCGACCAAAAACTCACGAATGGCATAGCGCAGCAGCGGTGACTGCTTGAGTGTTAAACTCCTAATGTAAATTGTTTCTGTTTGCGTGCCTACCGCATCACTCATATACACAACCATGGGAATAAAGAAGGCCAGAAAAATTTGCTGCTCAATAGATGCCTCAAAGAAGCCGGCGACCAGCGTCGCCACAATGCCGCCGCCAAAACCAATGATGAGCCAAGGTAAACGCAGTCTGGCTAACCGCCATGGCGAGGCGTGAAGTATGTTAGTGACGGGGTGTTCGCGCTGTACGCCGGACAATCTAAGAAAATCTTCAGTATGTTCTTCGTGAAGTATTTTTAGAACTTGATCGGCCCCGACCACTCCTAAAAATTCATTTGTGCCGGGCCTGACAATGGGCACGGCTTTGATATCATGCTGAATAGCCAAGATGCCAGCCCTTTCCTGATCATTGTGCGGGTGAACGACCACTAAATCTCGCGTCATTAAATTAGACATCTTATTTTCGTTTTGGGCGGCTAAAATCTCCCGCACCGACACAACGCCCATTAAACAACTTTTTTCGTCCAATATGTAAACGTAATTAAGAGTATCCCATTGCTTGTTGCGCAAGTGCCGCAATACCGCCTCAACCGTATCGCTAGCTGCAGCGGTCGGCACGGCTTCAACAAGATGATCCATTACTGTCTCTTTTTCTTGAGGCCTCATATCATTATCTATTCAATATCGGGGTGCCCCGCGGGGAACAGTACGAGGCAAGCACCCACCTGATCCACCCCGCACCTTTATAGCTTCTCTGGTCGGGGTGCGGAGAGTTGAACTCCGGCTACATGCACCCCATGCACGCGTACTACCGTTATACTACACCCCGTTAGAGATTGAACAAAATTGGAATGGTTATCAGATCAGTTGGGGAAACTAATCTGCCCCGTTAAAGCATCAAGTAATCTTCTCTAATCTCTAACGAGGTACTCCCTGTTTATTATTGTATTGTACCAAAAAATACCTCCATAGCGAACAGCTCTAAACAAAAAAAGGCCCTTGAAGGGTCAAAAAAACTATAAGCAAACTCCACGGCCAAGGGTCTAGATTTGGCATCAGGTACAAGTGGGCTTTGGCTTTCGCTACCCTTTCTGCGTGTTTACCACACTTAGAACGGCAACGGACCAACTACGCCGCTGGTGTCCTCATCACAAGGCCACGGCCCTGCAATCTATGGACTCCTGACTACCAAGGTTGTCCCAAAACTAGTAACCCATGTAGTGGAGATGCTTACCCCTGTTTTTTACTTAATCTTTTTTCAGGGGTATTCACAGTATAACAGACCTATTATGGTTAGTAAAGAACAGGGAGGACGGCTGGAAGCCATCCTCCCTAAGGATGTCATGGTGCGTTATGCACCATTAGCCGATGCCCGCTCGGCGACCCGGCGAGCAGTTTCACCGTGATGACGGCAACACCGCCCACCCCCAAGAGCATCACCACCGCCACGATCCGAAAAAAACGTTGCGGCGCGCCCTGGCCTCATGCTGTCTCCGATTCATTCTGGCCCTCCTTCTCTGCTCTGCTCCATTCTTTGTTCAACGTCATCTTTGCCCAAGGCATTAAAACCAAGGGTGTAATAACTTAACTAATCAAATAACAAATGTCAAGATCGGATTACTGAATAGGGCTAAGTGTAATATTTTTATCAGCTAGGTCGGCGTAATAAAGTTTTACGGTTATTCCAGAAAAATTTTGCTGCAATACTTCCGCGGCTTCCTTAAGGGCGGCTTCGTGATTTTTTCTTTCTTCTTCAACCGAGGCAAACGCTGAAGCCCCGCCATAAGCGCCGCAGTCGGCGTGGTTGATTAAAATAATTTTTTTGGGCGCGTGAAGGCGAAGAGAAACACCCATGTCTTCCAGAAGCCCCTCGCGTCTTGACGCTGACCCAGCCGCGGTTAAATGTTTGGCCGCGCCCGGAATAGTTAGCAAATCATAGCTCTTGATTACTAACTCATTTTTTAAAAAATCCCTAATCGCTTCATGAAAACGAAAATCAATACAATGAACGACGAGGGCTTCACAGTGATGAGCGTTTTTTTGATTGTTTAACAGCATAGTTTTAAAAATAATTAAAAAGTTTTTTATACCATCATACTAGTATGATGGTAGTTTAGCCAAGTTGATGCTGATTGATCAGATGAAAAAAGTGGGATGACGGGTGAGCTCTTCTTGAGCCCCCCGCCATCATGATCAACGCAGGCGTTTGGCGTTGATGAACATAGTGCGACGACGATCGCCATCGCAATAATGAAATAGCGGCACGACCTTCACTCCAGACATGGCCTCCTGCACTCGCACTTTAGCGTCAATGGTCATTGCGAGCACAGTTGGAATGTCAAGACTATGACGCGTGGCGATAGCGCACGGATAGTGCGAGATAAGACCCAGCGCGTTGGTCTTCTTGAGGCCCCTCGCTTCTTCTATCTGGTGAAGAAGAAACTCCCCCACCGGATATCCGGCATTACCGTTTTCCGGGAAATTCCGAGAGAGACGCAAGGCGCCGCCGTGTACCGTCAAAGTATGACGACAAAACGCAAAGTTGCCGAGATGCTCAATGATGTCTGGCAACTGGTGCCCGTCAGCGCAGGAGATGAGAATTAGATTCTCGCTTCTAGGCACGAGCTTTGGCCCGTACACTCGCCGCAGTACTCCATCGCGGCGGAATGCTTCTATCACCCGATAATCCTCTGTCCTCAGTTTCGTAGCCACACTACTTCCTCCTCTTCTTCGTCTTTGGTTGTTAACCAAAAAGTGCCCGGATGGCACTTTCCTCTTTCCTTACGCTGACAAGGTAGCAAACGATATGTTAATTGTCAATGATTAAAAAACGAACCTCCGCGCGGCAAGACCGCACGGTATCAAAGGAGGGTTGCCTTGAGATTGCTTCATATGGTAACCATGCGGCAAGACCACAGGGAATAATCAAGTTTAAATTTATTCCGTCAGTACTCCTTCGGAGCCGAGGCCATGGTGACCGCGGTGGCGGGCGCGCTTGGCGACTTTGAGACGCGCCATAGATTTCTCCAGTTCAGCCACTGCTTCAGCAAACGCTTCTGCGTCGTGACGCTTACCGTTCATCAGCTGACGTGCTCGCTCGCGGGCCTCTTCAGCGCGCTTGGTATCTATTTCTTCCGCTTTTTCCGCGCTATCTGCCAGAACAACTACTTCATTGTTTTTTCGTACTTCAAGAAAACCGCCGGAGACCGCCATGTGCGTTATTTCGTCGCCGCGTTTCACAACTAACTCTCCAGCCACGAGCTGGCTCACCAGCGGAATATGATTTGGCAAAATTGTAATTTCGCCCGTGCTGGTCGGCACAGTGACTTGATCCACTTCTTCTTTGTAGACAGTTTTTTCCGGAGTTGTAATTTCAAAATGTATTGGCACAGAATAATATGAATTTATTTAGTTTGCGGCGCGGTTACACCTACTCCCCTATCGCAAACCTGACAAACCTTCTAATCTCAATTTTCTCTCCAGTCTTGGCCGTGATTTGCTCAACCATCTCGCGAATAGTCAAACTATCATCTTTAATGGAAACCTGCTCCAATAGGCAGGCGTCAGCATAATATTTGGCGAGCTTGCCTTCAAGAATCTTGTTAATCATTTCTTCGCTCTTGCCCTTAAGCTTGCCGGCCCTTTCCAGCTCTTCGCGGTAAAGCTGGAGCTCTTTTTCTTTCACCTCTTTGGGCACATCTTCAATTTTTAAATATAAAGGATTAGCCGCCGCCACTTGCATGGCCACCTCGTGAACAAAGGATTTAAAATCTTCATTCCTCGCCACAAAGTCTGTTTCGCAGGCAACCTCCACCATGGCGCCGACCCGCCCGTTGGTATGAACATAGGCGTGGACAACGCCCTCGCGGGTTTCGCGCTCTTGTCTTTTGATGGCCTTGGCCGCACCGCGACGGCGCAAAATCTCCACGGCTTTGTTTTTGTCACCATTAGCTTCGACCAGGGCTTTTTGAATTTCTACAATGCCCGCACCCGTTGATTGACGCAAGGAAACAATAAGATCTTTTGACATTGTTTCTAGAAAATTAAAATTCCCGCCTCTTATACTTCGGCAATACCGGTTTCGGCGATGACCGAATCAACATCAATGGTCACTTTTGGTTCCAAGGTCTTCTCTTCGGTGTCTTCCTTAACTGGCGCTATGGCCTCGCTAGCGCGGCGGGCTAATCCTTCTTTCGCGGCCTCGGTAATGAGATCAGTCATGAGCTCCAGTGAACCAATGGCGTCATCATTTGCCACAATAGGATAGGTAACCATGTCCGGATTAACATTGGTATCGCACAAGGCCACAATCGGCACGCCCGCTTTTCGCGCTTCGCGTAAAGCTGTTTTCTCGCGCCTTAAATCAATCATAAAAATAATATCCGGAATTTTCTCCAGCTTGGAAATGCCGCCGATAACACCTTCTAATCGCTTGAACTCGCGCTCTCGTTCCAACCGCTCTTTCTTGGTGAGATGTTCCATGCCGCCCTCAGACAATAAACGCCCGAGCTCGGCATGACGCGCCAGCATTTTTTTGATGATGGAAAAATTAGTGAGCAATCCGCCAATCCAGCGTTCGTGCACATAAGGCATGCCCACGGACTCGGCCTTGGTTTTAACCATTTGCTGGGCCTGCTTTTTTGTGCCCACGTAAAGCATGGTGCCGCCGGCGGCCACCGTGTCGCTCACCGCGCGCAGGGCCGTTTCCAACTGCTGTCTTGTTACTTCCAAATTAATAATATGAATGCCCGAGCGCGAGGTAAAAATAAAAGGCGCCATCTTAGGATGCCAGCGCGAGGTCAAATGGCCAAAATGCACACCGGCTTTGAGCATTTCCAATAAACTCGGCACGCTGATCTTGGATTTTGATTGGGTTTTCGTATCAGTCATATAAAGTGGGATGAGTATAACAAAGTATAAAAAAATTGACAAGAGACTGCGTGCCTGCTATACTCTCCCCGCTATGCCCCGTTAGAATCCTGACTTAATAAATCATCAATCTTTTTTATAGCTATGATAGAATTTATTAACCAATTAAATATGCTAATCACCGCAGAAAATAAAATTTTTCCAAGAATTTTATTTTCCAAGGGCTTCTAACGGGGTATGAAATCAACTATCCACCCAACTTATTACCCAACGGCTACAATCAGATGCGCCTGCGGGCAAACTTTCACTATCGGCTCAACTTCAGAAGAACTGCATGTTGAGCTCTGCAGTAATTGCCATCCATTCTACACCGGCCAGCAAAAACTGGTGGACACGGCGCGGCGCGTTGATAAATTCCAAAAGCGCGTTGAAGCCAAGGCGACTGTGGCAGAGGTTAGGCGCGGCCGCCGCGTTAAACTGGCCGCTCGCAGTGCCAAGCGCCAGCTTAAAATTGACGAGTCAAAAAAGGTTGCCTCCAAACACAAGTCAGCCGCAGTTTAGCTGTATCGTCTATGCCGCCGCCCGCCACAAGGCCGCGGTTGGTTTTATTTGTCTTTACCCAATATGATTACAAACGCAGAAGAAGAAAAATTGATTGAGCGCAAACAAGCGCTGGAGGAGGAATTGTCGCGCCCAGAAACAGCGAGAAATCCGGAAAAATTAAAACAATTGTCAACCGACTATCACGGTGTTGTGGAAATTATTAATCTTGTTAACCAATGTCACCGCCTCTGCGAGGAACGCGATAAACTAAACGACTTATTGAAAACAGAGCAGGATCCTGAACTCATTACCATGGCCGAGGCCGATCGTCACAAAATTAGCGATCGCTTAAGCGCCGTGGAAGCGCAAATTGAAGAAATCGCGCACCTGGCTGATCCCTTAGACGCAAAAAATATTGTCGTGGAAATCAGGGCCGGCGCTGGAGGCGACGAAGCGTCGCTTTTCGCCGCCGAAATGTTTCGCCTCTACACTCGTTACGCCGAAAGCAAAGGATGGAAGGTGCATCTTCTAAATACCAGCCGCAGTGACATTGGCGGTTATAAAGAAGTTATCTTTACCATTGAAGGAGAGCGGGTTTACAGCCGTCTGAAATTTGAAAGCGGCGTGCATCGCGTCCAGCGCGTGCCGGAAACCGAAAAAAGCGGGCGCGTCCATACCTCCACCGTAACCGTGGCGGTCATGCCCGAGGCAGAAGAAGTTGACATTGCTATTGACCCCAATGATCTCAAAATAGAGGCCTCCACATCCAGTGGGCACGGCGGCCAATCCGTCAACACGACATATTCAGCCGTGCGCATCACTCACGAGCCCACCGGCCTCGTCGTGCAATGCCAGGACGAGCGGAATTTTCAGCAAAATAAACTGCGCGCCATGCAGGTATTACGCGCGCGCCTCTTAGACATAGAGAGCCACAAACAACAGGAAGCGCGTTCGGCTGAACGTTTGGAACAAATCGGCACAGGAGAGCGCTCGGAAAAAATACGCACCTATAACTTTCCCCAAGACCGCGTTACTGATCATCGCCTCAATGAAAATTTCCATAATATAAATAATATTATGGACGGCAGTCTTGACCAAATAATTGAGCGTCTAAAGATCGCCGCGGCGGCCGGTCAATGATCACCTTGTGAGAGAGCTCCTGCGAAAATTCAGGCCGCCAGAAATTATTGAAGCGGAAATACTCTTAGCCCATCTTCTCAAAAAAGAGCGTTCTTTCATTATCAGCCATGGTGAAAAAAAAATTACCAAGCGCATGGCACAGCGTTTCGCGCGCCTGATCCAAAGAAAAAACCGCGACGAACCGCTGGCCTATCTTCTGGGGCAACAGCCCTTCTATGGGCTTAACTTTATAGTCAATCGCCGCGTCCTCATCCCTCGTCCTGAATCTGAATGGCTGGTGGAAAAATCTATTGAGATATTACGACAGCGCCGCGACATCAATACGATTATTGACGTTGGCACGGGCAGTGGCTGTATTATCATCTCGCTTTTGAAAAATCTTACTCCGGCTCGGCAAAGACGAATGACCGCCTACGCGACCGACATCTCGCCCGCCGCGCTTACCGTTGCCAAGCGCAACGCCAAAACGCATAACATAACTAAAATTAAATTTCTTCACGGCAATCTCCTCAAACCTACAAACTACCTGCCCGCAGATGCTACGCATCAAGCGTTGCAGGCGGGCAAGCTACCCATGCTTCGCTCCGCTACGCAGGGCAAGCAAGCTGCAAGCTCGCCGGTACTCCTTCTCGCCAATCTCCCCTACCTCTCAACTAAAGATTATAACCGAGCGCCATTGAGCGTTCGCCGCTTTGAACCAAAACAAGCACTCTTGGCCGGACACGACGGTCTCAAATACTACCGCCGCCTCGTCAAACAGCTATCAAAATTTATTAACATTGAATTCCACTGCCTCTGGGAAATTGACCCTTGCCACGCCAAGCAGATTTCTCAACTGATAAAAAAATATTGCCCGCACGCACAAATGCAAATAAAAAAAGACCTTCGCGGTCTCAATCGCTACCTCTCCATAACAATTCCTAAATAGCCAACCCTAGGGGCAGGATAATAAGCCATCCGGCTTTAACTGGTAGCACAGACTCGCGTCGCCAGGATCCAGTTTGCGCTCGCGAGAAAAATACACCACATAATCATCATCCGTAATCTGGCCAAAGGCATATTCGCAAGGGCTTTCAAAATCAGCGGGATCGCAGGCCTCTACTGGTTTTGACGGATCTTTTAGGGAGGAAATTCCTGGTAAAAATGTTGATAAATCACAGGTGGAAACGACTAGGCCACCGCATTGAGTGGGGTATTTGGAATTCGCGTTAACATAAAGCTCCATGGCCTTGGCGAGCTGATCCATGTTGGCCATTCTTTGAGCGTCGCGCTGTCGTGATCTGACAGCGCCAAAAGCAACCATAGCCATTGTTGTAAAAATAGCAATGGCCCCCATAACTACCAGCATTTCAATAAGGGTGAACCCCGTTAGAGAACTCGCACGGGGCATTGGACCCCGTACTCGTACTGAGCCAGACCATGCGGCAAGCCGTGGGGCATTCTCTAACGGGGTGAAGTCCGGCCCAACAAAAGAAAAAGATTGTCTGTCAATATTTCTTGAGAGCCGCTCCTCCACATGCCCCATAAACTTAAGGACGGAATTAAGATGATAGTTCGGGCTACTACCCGCCGGTCTTCTTGCCGCTCTCTTTTTCTGCCTCTTTACTGGTTTCTTTTTCTTGCTCGGCCTCTTGCTCTTTGCCCTCTTTGCCGACAACTGGCACGGCTTCGGCCGCGGCTTCAGGAGCTTCTGCCAATTCTGCTTTTAGCTCTTCCTCTGTTCGCGGGGGCTGAACCTTCACAATAACATCTTCGGCATGGATCAATATTTTAACACCCTCTGGCGGCCGCAAATCACGCACATGGATGGCGTCTTCAAAGGTGTTCAGCGCCCCGAGGTCAACGTGCAGTTCATGAACCAAATTTTGGGGCAAACATTCAACCTTAACATGATCCAGCGTTTTTACTAACACGCCGCCTAATTCCTTAACCGCCCGCGCCTCGCCGTCAAAGATCACTGGAACTTCTGCCGTAATCTTTTCCGTCATTTTAACCTGATAAAAATCAACGTGAATAATTTTACCGGTTAAGGGATGACGCTGAACCTCATGAATAAGCACTTTCACGCTGGGATGCTCGTCAATGTTTAAATCCACCAAACTGCTCTCGCCGGCCGTCATAAACAATTTTTCAAACGGCACTCGTTTAAGCGCAACCAAACGATTGCTTTCGCCATGGCCGTAAACAATACCCGGGACAAGGCCTTGCTTAAGCAGTGATTTGCTTTTTTTGCCCTGCGCTGTCCGCACGAGCGCTTGCAGAGAATAGGTCATAATTAAATGGTCTTAAGCCGTGACCAGCTCAGTCAGTGAGCCGTCACGGCAAATTTTGTATAATTCTAAAACGTCATCAGCCCCTACTGTGCGCTGTTGGGCTTCCAACACCTCATCGCTGGCTAAATCAGTTAATAGTCCAACTGAATTCACGCCAAACAAATTGGCGAAAACTAGGGCCACCACGGCGCTGTGGCACTTATTGCAAAGCACGTGCACAAGGTAGGAGTCCTCTCTTTCCGCAATAATTTTCACGAAGCTTGGCTGATATCGTGTCTGGCAAAGCGGACAGTGCGCCATAAAACGCATGCCCTCTTGAAAAAATGATGGTCCGTGGTTCTTCATTAGGATCTAAAACAACGGGAATTATCCTAGATTAAAATAACATTAAATCTACAACCTGTCAAAAAAACGAAGGCCTCTGCATTGCCGTTAAACAATTGATAGTCCTGAAATACGATAGCCGCTAGCATTTTCCTGCCGGGCAATGCCAGCCACAATACCCACCAAAATCAAATGGGTCAGTAGAGAACTGCCGCCAGCGCTTACAAACGGAAAAGGAACG
>MGEP01000012.1:0-3790 GCA_001791425.1 Candidatus Uhrbacteria bacterium RIFCSPLOWO2_02_FULL_48_12 | reverse complement strand
ACTAATAAAAATCTCAATAAATATAAGCACCGCCGTGCCGACCAAAATAAACGAAGCGAATTCATCACGGCACTTGAGCAATAAACGAAAAACACGATAATACCATATACCAAAAAGCCCAAACAAAACAGCCACACCGACAAATCCGAGCTCTTCTCCGACCACCGCAAAAATAAAATCAGTGCCGGCTTCGGGTAAAAATTTGAGCTGACTTTGCGTGCCAGAACCTAGCCCCCGCCCGGTGATCTCGCCTGACCCAATGGCGATAATGGCTTGGCGCACATTATAGCTTTGCGTCCTGGTCCGCTCGGAAGGAAAGAAAAAACTTACAAGACGCGCTTTTTGATACGGCGCAAAAAGAAAAAGCCAGCTGATCAAGAGACCGCCAATCATCAGAACAAAAAGCGCCACTACATATCGCCTTCTCACGCCAATTATCAAAAGCATGCTAAACCACAGCGAAAAAAGAATTGCCGCCGAACCAAAATCCGGCTGCAGAAGAACCAAGGCGACCGGCAGAGCCGCCAAAACAAAACTTTGGATTAAATTGGAGAACAAATTCAGCTCTCGCGAGCGACGAGCGAAATAAGACGCCAAAATAATGACTAACGTCAGTTTGGTAAATTCAACCGGCTGAAACTGCCACTGTCCGATATTAAACCAGCCGCGCGTGGCATGAATTTTTTGGCCAAAAATTAATACGGCGACTAAAAGCAATAACGTTGCCAAATAGATAACCCAGCTGACTGACTGCCAAGTACGGTAGTTAATGGCGCTTATGATCAGCGCCAAAATCAAACCAGCCAGCGCCACCACCAGCTGTTTTTTAAAAAGAAAAAGATCGCCGCCCGTGCGCACGGCGCTGATGCTATAGAGCACGGTTAAACTAAGACCGATGATTAGCGCTGGGGAGACAAATAGCCACCAGTCAGATTGCCTCAAAAAATCGCGAAGGCGGCCGCCGAGAAACATGACTAAAAACCTATCGGGCCTCCCGGCACAGACATAAAAACATCGGGGTCGGCCACATTAACTTCCGGCACCACTAATACTTTATTAACAGCCGAGCTCTGAACATTATAAATATTCAAAGAAACCGAACGTTTCTCCATTGAACGAACCTGATCCAAAGTGGTATGGCGAGCGGCCGCGGCCTTGTCTCCCTGCAGGAGCACGATAGTGAATCCAACCGACCAAAAATTCAAACTGCTTTCATTGGTTACATTAAAGCTGACGCGGCTGACCGAACCATAAGTGCCGCCGCGTTCAGCCACCGGCGCAAAAGAAACATCGGTGACCTTAAAACTGGGCTTGCGCTCGTTAAAACGAGCTGGTTCGCGCAAACGCTGCCAGCGCACATTGGTAATAGCCATCTCGGCCTTGGCGCTGGCGGAGCGGGCCAACCCCGCGCCAATGACAAAACGCTCATCACTATTCAAAATATATGTTTCGGTCACGCTTGGCGGGGCTGTTTCTCCGCCAATGATAAATTGATAAGAAATAAAAGCGACCCACCGGGTGTTAGGGTTCGCCACTTTAGCGAGGACATCATATGATCCGCCGCTTCCTCCGGCGGGCAAAACATCAGCGGAGAGAACAGCAATGGGTTGGGGAGCCATAATTTGATGAAGTGACTTCATGTCAGTCGTGCGGCTAAGATCTTGATAAAGCTGTTCTTCCTCGCGGCGGCCGAAGACCAGATAATCCAGCCAAACATAACCGCTGTAGCCAATGAGTATGGCTTCGGTCGCGATGACTGCGACTAGCCAAATTTTTTGGATACTAGGCCGATTATTAACCCACCAACTAGCCCATTTGAGCCAGCGCTCATTCAAGACCGGATTAATATTTTGCTGTTCAGGCATGATAGCTAAATCAAAAGGCAAAAGTCAAAATGCAAAATTATCTGCCTGCGGCAGATCTCCCGAAGGGAAACAAGTCAAAAGCGCTAAGTTCTAAACCCATACGAAAGTACGAAATCATACGAATATACGAAATATCGTTGATCGTGAAAACAAGCAATTTTCGTACCTTTCGTATTGTTTCGTAATTTCGTAAGTGCTTTTCGTAGTTCATGATTTATTCCTCCCTTACTATTGTACCACGAAGAGAATAATGATAAAATTAGAGCAGTCAATATCAATTTCTGATAACTAAAACATGCCCAAAATAGCAGCAAAAAAACCATCTAAAATTACCCCCAAAAACGAGCCAAGTGAATACACCGCCAAACACATAACCGTTTTAGAAGGACTGGACCCGGTCCGCAAGAGGCCGGGAATGTTTATTGGGAATACGGCTTCCGAGGGTCTGCATCATCTTGTTTGGGAGGTTGTTGACAACGCCATTGATGAAGCCATGGCTGGTTTTTGTACGGAAATTATTGTTCGCCTCCTGCCGGGCGAATTGGTTGAGGTGAGCGACAACGGCCGCGGCATTCCCGTGGACATTCATAAACAAACTAAGAAATCAGCTCTAGAAACAGTGCTGACAACACTTCACGCCGGTGGTAAATTCGGCCAAGGCGGCTACAAAGTCTCGGGCGGCCTCCATGGCGTGGGCGTGTCGGTGGTTAACGCCTTGTCTATTTTCATGCGCGCCGAAGTTAAAAGAGACGGTAAAATCTGGGCCCAAGAATACAAATACGGCAAGGCCGTAAGCAAGGTCAAACCAGTGGGCAAGGTTCCTAAGAATGAAACCGGCACAACCATCCGCTTTCAGCCGGACCCTGGCATTTTTACCGTCCTAACCTTTTCACTCAAAGAAGTGCTAAGCCACATTCGCCAGCAGGCCTATCTTACCAAAGGAGTAAAACTCATTGTCATTGACGAGCGTGAACCAGCGCTCAAATCAGCGCATCCTTTGGCCAATCAATACCAATTCTATTTTGAAGGCGGCATTGCTTCTTATGTAAAACATCTGAATTACCACAAAAACGCTAAGCATGAAAATATTTTTTATATTGACAAAGAAGCCGATGGCGTACGTGTTGAAGTGGCTCTGCAATACAACGACGAATACGGCGAAACGGTTTTTGCCTTTGCCAATAACATCTACAACTCGGAAGGCGGCACGCACCTGGTCGGCTTTCGCACCGCTCTCACGCGCACTCTCAATAGCTACGCTCGCAAGAAAAATTTCCTAAAAGAAAAAGATGAAAACTTGGTCGGCGACGATGCCAGAGAAGGACTAACCGCGGTCATCAGCATTAAAGTAAAAGAGCCGCAGTTTGAAGGGCAAACCAAGGCCAAGCTCGGCAATGCCGAGGTGCGCCCGCTCGTGGAAACTATTTTTGGCGAAACTTTTGAGAGCTTCTTGGAAGAACATCCGCGCGACGCTGAAGCCGTCATTGGCAAAGTTGTGCTGGCGGCCGAAGCGCGCTTGGCCGCGCGCGCCGCCAGAAACACGGTACTGCGCAAAGGAGCGCTGGAAGGATTGATGCTCCCGGGCAAACTGGCTGATTGCTCAAGCAAAGATCCGACGAAAAGCGAACTCTTTATCGTGGAAGGCGACAGTGCCGGTGGAAGCGCGAAGCAGGGCCGCTCGCGGGAATTTCAAGCCATCTTGCCATTACGCGGTAAAATTCTCAATGTAGAAAAAGCCCGCTTGGATAAAATGCTCGCCAACAATGAAATTAAATCATTGATAATCGCCATGGGCACTAACGTTGGCGAGCAATTTGACATTGCCAATCTGCGCTACCACCGCGTCATCATTATGACTGACGCTGATGTTGACGGCGCGCACATTCGCACGCTTCTTTTAACCCTCTTTTACCGCTACTTTCCAG
>MGEP01000011.1:7456-20616 GCA_001791425.1 Candidatus Uhrbacteria bacterium RIFCSPLOWO2_02_FULL_48_12 | reverse complement strand
AATCGCCTGTTTGTCTTTAATGCGATCCGGCGGCAGCACCCCCGGAAATGAATATTGTTTTGAATTATTAGTATCCATATTTTTGGTGCTAGTGTTAGAATCATTATTAGGATTGGCAATATCCGGAATACCCCTCACCGCGCCTTGCGAACTTGGTGTCGGCTGGTTATTTTTTAGATAAATAAAACCACCGATTAAAAGCACGACTAGAATGGTGCCGATCATTATTTTAGTTTTGTCCATAAATGAATAAGTTAGTTTAGGTACTGAAAGTGCTGGATAAATTACCTCCGTTTTCAATATAGCGAAGTTCATTTTCATGCAGACGGCGTTCGGTCAGATAACCGTGTTCATTTAAACCATATTCCCGTAATAATTCAATAAGATAACGGCGTCCCAGATACGGCGGCACTATTACATAAGTCGCCCCGGCGGCATAGAGCGACGCCGCCTGATGATGATGATTGGCAATGCAAAGAATAATCGCTTCCTGATTATGCCGCCGCACATATTCGGTCAGGGCTTCATTGACTGCCGTTTCAGGAATGGTAGATATAATAGTTCGGCACTGCGCTATCGGCAAGGTGTCCAGAAAACCAAAATCATCAGCCGCGCCAAAAACGCACTGGATATTGTCGCTATTTAACGATTTAATAATATCAGGATCATGATCAACGACGAGGTACGTCAAATTAAGCTCTTTTAAAACACTGACGATGCCGGTGCCTAAGCGATGACAACCGAATAAAATAACTTGACAACCGCGCCGCGGTAATGTCTTGGAGAGACCGCCGCCATTATCGTTTAAAATACGTCTAAGCCGCGGCTCCATGAATTTAAATAGCCTTCTATTATTTATCATAAAATACGAAGACACAAAAATTGTCACCAAACCAACGACTGTGGCAAAACCAACAATAGAAGCATCCAGGTGATTAAGACGAACTCCGAGGGTCAGGAGAATCAATGAAAACTCGCTGATTTGAGCGACGGTTAAACCAGCATAAAATCCCGCCTCCAAAGTATAACCAAGGTGCCGCATCAATATAATAACGACCAAAGGATTGCCAATGAGGATGAATAACGAAAAAATTATTATGGCGAACCATGAGCCGCTGATAATATCAAAAGAAACACTGGTACCCAACACAACAAAAAACATGATGAGAAAGAAATCGCGCAGTGTGCCAAGCCGCGCGGCTATTTCGCGCTGGTATGGTGAGCTGGAAAGAATGACTCCAGCGGCCAGCGCCCCCAGCTCAAAAGAGAACCCCAAGGCCCTAAAAAGCGTGGCCAAACTTAAGGCCGTAGCCAGCGCAAAAAGGAATAAGACTTCGCGGCTTCGGGCAAAAGCAATATCAATGCGCGGCATTAACTGTCGGCTGAGTATATAACCCGCGATAACTATGGTTAAAATCTTCAATAACATGAGAGCTGTAAATTCGTAAAAACTGCCGGCCGCGGCGCTGGTACTCGTCAAAAATAAAAACAGCAAAAGGGCCGCGCCGTCCTGCACCAAAAGAAAACCGATGGCAATGCGGCCATATAGCGTGTCTTGTTCTTCTTTGTCGTAAAGAAGCTGTAAAACTATGATAGTGCTGGAAAAAGTAAAGGCCACTGCCAAGTAAAGAGCGGCCACCAAGTCAAAATGAAGAGCGGTCGCTAGGGCAAAACCAAAAATAGTGGTAAAAATGATTTGTCCAAGCCCGGTAATAATGGCGGGCCGGCCCACGTCTCTAATCATTTCCGGTTTTAAGCTAAGGCCAACAATAAACAGCAAGAGAGCGACGCCAAGCTGGCCAAACGACTCAATGGCGTCAGTCGGGTGCACGAGCCCCAGAAACATTGGCCCAACTATTATGCCTGTCAATATATAACCAATAACCAAGGGCTGGCGCAATTGTTTAACGACAAATGAAACCGCCAAGGCAATGCCCAAGATAGCGCTAAGCTGAATAAAGATATACGGCATAAATAATAATTAGATTGCTTTAATCTGTATCAAATCGCCAACCTTGATACGGTGGTGTTCGGCCCAGCCCGCTCTCACCTCTATAACATATAACGCTGGAGCTGGCGGTTGAAAAGTTTCAGGAAATGATTCTGGTTTAATATTAGCACTTATATCGAGCACTTGCCCACTCTCCCATATCCAAATAATATCAATCGGGAAAAGCATATCTTTCATCCAAAATGAATGGTAAGCAGGCTTGGCAAAAATAAATAACAAACCTTCATTGTCGCTCAACGAGTTTCTCCCACTAAGTCCTTTGTACTGTTCTTCTGGCGTATCGGCAACGGCAACTATTATTGAAGGCGCCTCGCCGATTCTAACCAGCGCCTGATTGCCTTTTGTGGCGGCTGAATTCACTCTTCTTTGAGACAAAAGAACGTTCATGATTGCGAGCATGGCCGCGAGAAAAACGGCCACAATCAATATTAACCAAAAAATTGATATAAAAATGTAGCGATTTTTAGTCATTCTTTTCTATGCATCAAGATTCACGGCTCTCCTGCGCTACTCTCGGGGGGATGGATTTTCACCCCGCACCAATCTTTAACTCATACCCACTCCAAGATAGCCATGGGATAGGAACCTAGATTAGCGGCTCTCCGGCGCAAAACTGGGAGGGAAGGATTCGAACCTTCATACTCACCTCCAAAGGGTGATGTCCTACCCTTAGACGACCTCCCAATTTTGCGCCGGACTTTGTGCAGACTACACTAGTGTGGATATAAATACATATTATAATTTAATAGTGCCTAAAACTAATTGGTGCGAGGCGAACCATCATACTCACCTTTTGCCCCGCACCTTATTCAACTTCACAATTAAACTATTCACTGAACAAGATAGATTGTTATTAGGAGTATAACTATAATGTAAACAAATTAAAAGGTGCGGGGCAAGAAGGGTGATGTCCTGCCATTAGACGACCCCCGAGAACAGAGCGGGACTTCGCGCCGGCCGCCATAATTTATACTCTAAGATACCGGCGCAGGGCGAAACTCCCGGCAATAATATTTAAAATCACCGTAGCCAACAACTCCGCGCCAAAAATCATTAGGGCATTATGACTAAAATAGCTGTAAATAGCAACATCCCCCCCAAAATAACCGTCAAGGTACGGCTGTAAAAAATACATTAAAATAAAAAATAAACCGCCGCTAATCAATACGGCGATGGCGCTATAGATGATTGTTTCCGTGAGAAATGGCGCGCGAACAAACCAGTTGGTGGCGCCAACCAATTTCATAATGGCGATTTCCTCGCGATGCGTGTATATCGCCACCCTGATAGCGTTGAAAATCAGCAGGGCCGCAATCATCGCAAAAAATGCGCTGATAACCAGGCCGGAAACCCTGACCTTATCGGTAAAAGCAGTGAAGGCATCAATAAACTGCCGGTTTTCCTCAAACTCCTTTTTTTGGCCTTCAATCAAGTCCTTATATTGCGGTTTGTTCAATTCATCAATCACGCGCTGGTAGGCCGCCGGCTCATTCGCTCTCACGGTCACGGCCGCGCCAAACGGATTTTGCCCAATAACTTTAAGCGGGGCAAGTAATTCCGGCGAATCTTGCGCTCTTTTTTCATAGCTAGCCAAAGATTGCTCTTTGGTGATATAAACAGTTTCCTGAATTCCCGGTATGGCCTTAATAACGGTGATGACGCTGTTGGCCTGCGCCTCGGTTACTGAAGGATAAAAATATACGGACAAATCTATATGCTTTTCCGCCGTCTGAATTATTTGTTTCAGACCCACCTCTAGCGCCAAAACCAAACTGATGGTAAACAAAGTGATGATAATGGTGCTCATAGTAATGACGGAGAGCCAGAAATTACGCCAAATGTTTTTCCAGCTGAATTTGATTACGCGCAAAGTAGCATAAAGCATAAAGCAAAAATTTTATCATTTAGTCATTTAGCTCACGTCCGCCGCAATTTAGAAATTAGTAATTAGATATTAGAGATTACCTACAATATGTATCGGCCCACTGGCTGATCAGATACTATTTCGCCGCGTTCAATGGTAATCACGCGGCGCTTTAATGAATTGACAATATCGCGATTGTGAGTAACCAGCATGACGGTTGTTCCCAATTCATTAATTTTGAGCAGTAAATCAATAATTTCGCGGGCGTTCAATGAGTCCAGGTTCCCGGTTGGTTCGTCAGCCAGCAATAGTTTGGGGCGATGCACGAGAGCCCGGGCAATACTGACCCTCTGCTGTTCTCCGCCGGAAAGCTGATCAGGAAAACGTTTATGGCGATCTTCCAGCCCAACGATTTTTAAAAGCTGGGGCACGATTGTTCTTATCTTTTGCCGCGATTCACCGCAAACCTCAAGGGCAAAAGCAACATTCTCAAAAACGGTCTTTTTGGGCAATAATTTATAATCCTGAAAAACAACGCCAATTTGGCGCCGCAGAACCGGCACCTCCCGTAATCGTATGTCAGTGATGTCCCAGCCGCCAACAACTATTCGGCCGCGGCTGGCTGGCTCTTCAGCCATTAGCAACCGAACAATCGTACTTTTGCCGGCGCCTGATTGTCCGACCACTGAAACAAATTCGCCCGGCGCAATCTGCAGAGTAACATTGCGCAGGGCCACAATGTTGCCCGGATATTGCTTGGTAACGTTTTTAAGATTAATCATTACACAGTGATAAATACTGGTATAATAAAAAAGGCCGTCGCCGCAGGACTAATTTAAGACAATGTCTTGCCAATAATAATTTCATTTTCTATACTCAATCTGCTAATGATAATTAAGTTCTTACAGTATAGCAGAAAAATAACAAAACGAACAGAAAAATTTCAATCGCTTATCTTTTTACGCGAGTGTAGTACAATGGTAGTACATCTGCTTCCCAAGCAGAAAACGGGAGTTCAATTCTCCTCACTCGCTCCATACAAAAAACAAGCGGCCCTTCTTATGGTGCGGGGCAAGCTAGAAATACCCCGCCAAACGGGGTTACTCGCTAATTCATTTGCGCCGAAGCCCGTCAAAATCTGCCGACCTAGCTCAATTGGCAGACCTGCCCGCCATGTCCCGAGCCTCCTTAGTTCAGTGGCAGAACAGCGGTATCGTAAACCGTAAACGTCAGTTCGATTCTGACAGGAGGCTTGGGCGATGGCAGGCGGGAAAGGAAAATCGGCGGCACGCGCAAATTAGAAATTGCAAAGAAAGTTTTTCTGCGAGGCAGGCCGCCGTCATCGGCGGCGGGCGGCGGGGCGGGGCTTTATCGAAAAATAATCACCGGCGTGGACTCTCTAAGCTGATCTAGATAACCATCTAAAGCTTGCAAGTCATTGGCCCTGCCAAAACGTTGTTTAATCAAAAAATCATTGGACAATGCGCTAAGCAGTTTCTTTTTTAGAAGATACGGCCTAATGACCCGCCGACTATATTCATTAATACTAATTCCCCACAGCGCCTGCACCGTACGCTCCACCTCATCTATTGACCTCGCCTTGATAGCGATATCGTTGAGCTCGCTTACCACCTCGCTATCCGACACCCACAAACCACGCCCCCAAGCTAAATCATTGGCCATGGTTCTTCTGACAAGTATATTTTCTATTTCCTCGGGCGAAATAATTGATTGAGAGCTGGCAGACTGCTGGCTCCGGAAGCGGCTAATCGCCTGATATTCGGCGCGATATGTGCCGTACCAAATTGGATGATAGCGCACAAAACCATACGGCAAAGGAACATAGTTTAATAATTTGTTTGTCAATTGACCATCCCACCCTAATTTGTAGACCCCAATTGCCAAAACAGCGGTTCCCAAAAGAAACACTGACCACATGGCGCCATAAAGCCAGGCAAATATATTGATATGGCGCCGTCCTCTCGCCAGAAGCGATGTTTCATATTTTTCTAACAGCGCCTGCGTTTCTTGACTGGAGCGCCTATCGTTTATTGGCTTAGCCATGCCAGTTTTTTGATTCCTAGTTTCTGGCCGCACGCGCGACAGCGCTTCGTGGACTGCCTGCCGCTGTTTGTCGTCAGCTGGCTCGGCCGCGCGAATATTAATTTTTGACTGCGCTGGCGCCGTCTCTTTTGTGCTCAATTCGCTGGCTGCCGGCGCCGTCCCCTCCCCTATCCATTTCAAAATTATTTCCCGCATTACTTTTTTTGCCTGACCGTTTTTCGCCGGCTCGACCGATTGTAAGTTTGCGTTATTTGCGTCTTCTGGCATTTTATCCCGCTTAACTATTGATCAAAAAAATATAACCACCATTTTTGATAATTAGATTTAGCGCCTGACATTTTTGATTCACTGCCGGCAATTTGAGAATTATTATTGCTATCATTCAAAGAAGAAGATAAATTTTCCGGAATAACCGCCAAGCGTTCACCGGGTTTGGCCAAACCAAACTTTAAGCGCGCCTGCTCTTCGGTGTAACTCGGCGTTTGCACGTATTTTATGAGTTCCTGCAATTCTTGGCGGCGCGATTCAACAGAAGCTAATTCTCGCTCGTAACTTTCCACTTGCTCTTGGATGCTGTACCACTTGACTGCCTGCTTCGCCACAGCCATTGACAGCACAGCAATGAGGATACCCAATAACCACGGTATCCATGACCTAATGTCCCCTACCCGACCCGCAATCATCATAATATTATTTTACTTGACAATAACAAACTCGGCAAGCGTCACTTCGTAGATTTGTTATTCTCAGAATCTTGCCGAAAGAGGTTGAGCCACTGCTCTTCACCCAGCTCGCCTTGAATCTTTTTAAAAAATGTTCGCCGTTCATTTTCATTCATGCTCATTAATCTATCTTCCCACCATTCCGCTTGATCGCCCAATTGACTCGCAATTTTTCGCTCCTTGAGTTCCAAGATAAGGTGCTGCAGGTCGTCAGGACGCGACAAATTATGAAGTTCTAATGGCGCGGCAACGCCGGCCACCTGAATGGTCAATGAGCCAAAATGCGCGAGTGCCGCCCAAAGCCCCTTAATGCGATACGAAACGTCCTGAACATTTTGGTAATACGCTTCGCTCACTTTTTTATCAAAAAAACCGCGCTGTTCGGTCCAAAGAAACCGCGCCGTCGTAAGAATCAAAACGCTTTTCTGCCAGCGGCGATATTCTCGTGCCCCAAAAAAAATAGCTGCGAAAACAACTATAACAAAAGCGCTAAGCCCCACGGGACCGAACTGCATGAGGGGCCAGAGAAAAAAGAAAGGCGCTAAAAAAATAAAAATAATGCCGACCAATGATGGGGCAACGGTCAGCCAGTGCACCCGAACCAAGCGAACTATCTCCTCACCATTTCCGAGAATGAGATTGTCTGGCAGATTCATAAATTACCATTAATGCTTGCCCATTCCGCTTATATCATATGGGTCCGCTGGGACTCCGCCCCGTCTGCCGGGGCTAGAACCCATCGCCCGCCTCGGGCGGACTCCTTGAAACCTTGCGGTTTCAACAACTTCCACCACGGGGAAACTCCCGTTTCCCCGCCTGTCCGCCTATGGCGGAACCCCCTTCCCGAGTTCGATTCCCAGTGTAGCATTTTAGAGAAAAAAATAATACGCCCATAAGGACGTTTTATTTTATACCATATGGGTCCGCTGGGACTCGAACCCAGAACCTCGAGCTTAAAAGGCTCTTGCTCTACCATTGAGCTACGGACCCGCAAATCTGACTACTAATATATTTTTATTGTGCACCATGTCGCTGAACATTCTGAAAGTTATGTGATTTATTCATGCTCTTGATTTATATCACGATAGACTTTATCTATCAAATGAGAGGCGTAATCACGTCCACTAAGCCCAAAGGCAATGCCGCCGGCAATGGCAAGCAGGGCCGCTAAGCCAATAATGAAAGTTTGCAAAAGCTCGGCGGCCAGCCCCAATTGTTCTACGGCGGCCACTAAACTAAAAATCCAAAGAGCCGCGCGGGTAATATTTTTTAAGAAATGACTCGCTTCTGGGTGCACGACTGATGCTCCTAACCACACCAACTTTCCTAAAAAATCAGCCAGCAGTGCCCCAATCAATAAAATCAAAATAGCGCTGAATAAACTCGGCAAATAATTAATAATAGACTGCAGGAATGTTGTTACCGCCGATAAACGCAATGCTTCGGCCACCGATGATAGTAATAGAAAAATAATGAACCAGCGAATAATCGCGCCTATGGCATAGGCGGCGCGTATTCTAACTCCCAAGCGCTCTAGGGGCTCAAACCACCTAATTTGCCCCAAAAAATGGTCTAGGCCAATACGATTGAGCAAACGCTCAACAGCTTGACCGATCAGGCCGGCGATTATCCAGCCGCACACAAAGATCAAAATGCCGCCAATCGTTAAAGGCAAATATATTAAAGAGCTTCTAATAGTTTCCCTAACGGCCTGCCAGAGCACCTCTGCTAACGTTTGTTCGTACATAAATTATGGTTAAATACGAGTAATTTTGAACAAATCATAACACAATCATCAGATAACTCAACCTCCAAAAAATACCAGCAAACATCCACGCCTTAATCAAACTTCTAACGGGGTTACCCCGTATATCAACATTCATTAGCAAACCCGACTGGATTTGCCAGTTAATAATGAAAACACCGTGATTGTATTTATGATATTAGCTATTCAATGAAGAAATTTATAGTATTGTCATTTTAATCATGAATGTTGTATTACGGGGTTACCCACATTTTATTAACCATTCTGCTATTGCCCAAAGCACGACCTCGTTATAGAGTTAGATCATGGATAATAATGAAGTAATCAAGGTCCCGCCTCAAAATATTGAAGCCGAGCAATCCTTGCTGGGTGCTCTGTTATTGGATAAAGAGGCGATTTTCAGAATAATTGATATTGTTAATCCTGAAGATTTTTACAAAGACATTCATCGTTTCGTCTACGAAGCCATGATTGACTTGTTTGCCAAGCATGAACCGATTGATATTTTAAGCTTAAGCAATCGGCTGGAAGAAAAAAAGTTGTTGTCTGCGATTGGCGGCCAGAGCTATTTGGTCAGTTTGGTAAACGCCGTGCCTACGGCCGCGCACGTGGCGCACTATGCCGCCATTGTTCAGCGCAAAGCGACTCTGCGCCGATTGCTGGACGCTGGCAATAAAATTACCTCCCTTGGTTACGAAGAAGAAGAAAATATTGACGACACCTTAGACAAAGCCGAGCAAACGCTTTTTTCCGTGACGCAAAAATATTTGCGGCATGTTTTTTTGTCAGTTAAATCTCTGCTCGCCGAGGCCTTTGAGCGTATAGACGAATTGCATCGTGAGAGCGGAAAATTGCGCGGCGTGCCAACACACTTTCCTGAACTTGATGCCAAACTTGCCGGCCTGCAAAAATCCGACCTTATTATTTTAGCCTCGCGTCCTTCGGTTGGCAAAACCTCATTTGCCATGGATATCGCCCGCCACGTTGCCCTGCGTTCAAAAGTTCCGGTCGGCATATTCAGTTTAGAAATGTCTAAGGAGCAGTTGGTTGATCGTCTGTTGTGCGCCGAGGCCGGTGTGGATTTGTGGCGGATGCGTACCGGTCGCCTCTCGGACAAGGGCGAAGACAATGATTTTGGACGAATTGGCCACGCCATGGATCTCCTGTCTAACGCTCCAATCTACATTGATGACGGCGCCACCGCCAATATTATGGAAATACGAGCGAGAGCTAGGCGCCTGCAAATGGAGAAGGGCCTTGGGCTCTTGATTATAGATTACCTTCAGCTCATGGAATCAAGAACAAAAAGCGATAATCGGGTGCAGGAAATTTCCGAAATCACGCGAGCGCTTAAGGGGCTCGCGCGAGAATTAAATATACCAGTTCTTGCCTTGTCCCAGCTTTCGCGCGCCGTGGAAGCACGCAGTCCGGCTGTGCCCAAACTTGCTGATCTGCGCGATTCGGGCACCATTGAACAAGACGCCGACGTTGTTTTGTTTATCTATCGCAAGGCCATGGATCGCAGTGTTCGTGATGTGCCGCTGGAGGAACGTAATATTGCCCAGATAAGGATTGACAAGCACCGCAATGGCCCAACCGGTACGGTTGATTTATATTTTGACGAAGGCCGCGTGAGCTTCCAAAACCTGGAACATCAGCGCGCCGAAAAAGTACCGGTATTCTAAACTGGAATCAAGAATATAGAATCATGAATCAGGAATTACAAACGTTCTATATTCAACATTCTATATTCATAATTCATTATTATAACAATGCCTCACTACCCCGAACCACTGCGCCGCCTTATTGAGGCCTTTATGGTCCTGCCCGGTATTGGCCGCAAAACCGCTGAACGGTTCGCTTTTTCGCTTCTCCAGGGCAAAGCCGAGGCGGCGAGCGATCTGGCGTCTGCCATAACAGAGCTTAGAGAGCACATCATGGTTTGCCAAGAATGCGGGCAATTCAGCGAACGCGCTCTTTGTTCAATTTGCTCTGATGGAAAAAGAAATAAATCAGAATTATGCGTGGTGGCAGACGGCCGTGATATTTTTCCCTTGGAACAAACCGGGCTGTATCATGGCCGATATTTCGTATTAGGCGGACTGATTAATCCAATTGAGGGCATACACGCTACCCAGCTAAGAATAAAAGAATTGCAGACAAAACTGAAAACCAATGACGTCAAAGAATTAATCTTGGCCCTTAACGCTAATCTTGAAGGCGATGCCACTGGCCTATATTTAATAAAACTCCTGAAACCCTTGAGTCTTAAAATTACGCGCTTGGCTCGCGGCTTGCCGACCGGTTCCCGTCTGGAATATGCCGACGAAGCGACGCTCCAAAGCGCCTTCGCAAACAGAAGAGAAGTCTAATCTTTTCGTACTTTCGTATTATTTCGTATTTTCGTAAGTTAATACTCTATATTCTTTACGATAATCTCCGTAAAAAACTGACGATGCCCCATTTTTTTCCGATAACGCACCTTGGGCTTATATTTTTGCACAATAATTTTTTTGCCTCTCCCCTGCCCCGTAACTGCGGCGGTGACCTTAGCGCCTTCAATAAACGGCTGACCAATAGTCACCTGATCATCCTCGGCAACCAGTAAAACTTCGCCAAATGTAATTGTTGCTCCAACTTCGCCAGGTAGCTTTTCCACCCTAAGCTTCTGGTTTGGCTTAACCAGATATTGCTTCCCGCCGGTTTTAATAACAGCTAGATTCATAAATTTAGTTCAAAAAATGAAACAGATTGCGTATATCTTACAGAATCTTAATGATAAGGTCAAGACACCGTCTTACGGCTTAAATCTTATGGCTCTTTATACTTCATGGCTTAGCAGGAGGAACATTCTGTGACTGCGTTTTGGCCGGCGGCGCATTCAGGTTAGTATTGTTGGCATTGGTTTTTAACTTATTCTCTAAAGCACGCAGTTTTTGCGACATTCCCTTGAGCTCTTTTCTGGTTTTAGCAAGCTCCGTCAAAATAACCTTGCGGTGATGCCGTTCATGAATATACCAAACAACAAAAACAACGGCCAAAATTATGGCAAGAAGCAGGGCTAAAATTGTCGGCAGTATGTTTCTCACAGTAATCACAGACGGCTCGGCGCCAATAATACTTAAATACAAATCTTCCGCACCCTTATTGCCGGCCTTGTCAACAGCGGTAATTGTAATGACATGGTTGCCTGCTGATAACGACGGCAAGGTATATGGCGAGCTTGCGGCGGTCGCTATTTCTTCGCCATCAAGCATGATGGCCACATGGTCTGTTGAAGAAAGTTTGTCAGTAGTGGAAAATTCTATGGCTCTGGCGCGAGCCGCTTCTGAAACAATTTTGGCAGAAGTAATTGTCGGCGGCGAAGTATCAATGGCTATTTTATAGTGACCAGTCGCTCCCCATCCTCGACTGTTGCTCAAACGAACGTGAGCATACCAAACCCCGTCTTTGAGCGGTTCCTTGGCCGTATAAAAATTAAATAACCCTAGTGATTTCGTGCCCGGGTCGCCCTCTAAATTTTGGTCAGTACTAACACTCACCCCTTTGGCATCGGTCGGTAATTCCCAAATAAATCCCGGCGTAGTGTTTTTGTACCAACGCGAATCATCAGGATGGGTGCGCGACACAATAACCGGCGCGACCGGCACCTCACCCGCTGGAGTTGTTGTCGGCGCTCGTTCTGGCTGGGCTGGTATTGGTGTGCTGGGCGGCGCAGTTGCGGCTGCAATAGTTAATTCTAAACTGCCCAAACCAGCGAGAACATTAGTGCCCTTGCCGTCATTGGCTAAAACCGTACCGCTAGAAAATCTTACGGCTGTTTGCCCGGCCGCCTTAGCTCTAAAAGCAACGCGAATCAACGTCGCTCCACTGCCGGAAAAACCCGGCGTTGGCAAACCGCCGCCAAAACTGATAATACCCTGACTGTTAGAAAAAGTTGGCTCTTCGGCCCACAAGGTAAAAACAGAACCAGACCGCGCCACGCTCACCACCGACAGTTTACTTTGATCAAAGGTAATGGTGGCGCTGGCCGCGTTAATGCTGACACCGCCCGTGCTCAAAATTACGCTGGCCGTAAAATTATCACCCACGGTATAAGTACGTTTGGAAGAGACCAATGATAGCGACGCTGTACCCGCCGCTTTTACCATTGATGGCAAAAGCCCACCAATAAACACGAATAATAAACTAATATACACTAATAAAATTTTACTCAAACCATTACTCATATTCGTGTCTATTGGTGTTAGCATTGGTGTTAATTAGTGGGGTATCTTATCTTGATTATCTTTTTTCAAATGCTCCAGCTCATGACTCAACACTTCTTTCACTTCTTGCTCTTCCTTAAGCTCGGCTGTTATTTTTTCATGTTCGTGCTGTAAGCGGCGATGGGCCTTCTCAAGAGTTTCCTGAATTTGTTCAGCCACATCCTCATGCGCGCGGCGCCAAAGTATCAGAATAACGAGAATAATCAAAAGTAAGATAACGCCGATAGCGCCGAGCATCCACCATGGAATAAATTGTCCACCAATAATGATGCCCTGACTCAAACGTTCTTGAAGCGATGGAGGCGGCGGTTCATTGGCAATGACGAGGGTGCCGTCTTGCCAATTTCCCGCTTTGTCAAAAGCACGAACGATAATTTGATATCGTCCCACGCCCAGCGATGGCGTCAGCCACGGGCTCGTGTGCTCCGTAAAAAATGGTTCGGCCTTTACATCCTCATCCAATGGA
>MGEP01000011.1:3145-7406 GCA_001791425.1 Candidatus Uhrbacteria bacterium RIFCSPLOWO2_02_FULL_48_12 | reverse complement strand
CAGCGTAGGAACTTTGCTGACCCCATGCCTCCCCCACTCGCCCCTTAACGTGGAAATACCAAATACCGCTCTTAACATCATTGAATGAGGCAGTGGCGGCAGTGCCGTCAGCTTTGTTGTCAGTATAACCGCGCGGATCCTCGTCAAACCACCAGCTAAATTCAGCCATCTCGCCTCCTTGTTCAGAAGCAATGGCGCGGCTCCAGCTAAAAACCGGATTATTATTTTTGTACCAGGCATTTTGGTCTGAGTGCGTGGACGATGAAATTTCCGGCCCGCCCGGCGCGGCTAAGGTTAGCTGATAAGACCCCTTGGCCGTGGAAGTTAAAATGTTTGTTCCCTTGCCATCGTTTAAGAGCACTTTGGAGCTTGGCAAAATTTCTATGACTCCAGCCCCCGGCGCTTTAGCCCTAAAAGTTATGGTAGAAACGAGACCAGCCGTGGTGTTGATACCCGGCGACGGCAGACCGCCGGCAAAATGAATCATCCCCTCTTCGTTGGAAAATGTTGGTTGAGTAACCCAGACGGAAATAAACGATTGCCCAGCGCTCGGGCTAACTATCTGCAGAGTGTCGGCAGAAAACTTTAAATTTGCCTCAACCGTGTTGATGTCATTACCATTGGTATTGACGA
Organism: Candidatus Uhrbacteria bacterium RIFCSPLOWO2_02_FULL_48_12; assembly: GCA_001791425.1. Classification (GTDB taxonomy): domain Bacteria; phylum Patescibacteriota; class Patescibacteriia; order GWA2-46-9; family GWA2-46-9; genus GWA2-46-9. The sequence goes on along the minus strand of MGEP01000011.1, from coordinate 6,773 downwards.
AAATAGACACGTCAAAGGTGTTGCCCACCACAAAAGTGCCTTGCCCGGGTGATAATGACAGAGAGGCGGAACCGGCCGCATGGGCCGCTATCGGGAATATAGAATATAGAATATAGAATAATACGGAAAAAATAACCAACAAAAGACCCCTATATTCCATATTCTCTGTCCAAGGCAGACCCGTTTTGGGCAGGCAAATTCTATATTCTTTCATCTCCTGCGCCATATTATAAACAACGCCATAACCGCAACTAGAATCAAACCAGCAAACAAACGGAAATTGATGGACAAACTGCCAAACAATCTCTCCCACAAGGGCAGAGGCGCAATCACCACCGTCCGATCGTTGCCCGCCTTATCAAGCGCCCGCACGGTAATCGGCACATTGCGTTTTTGCTGACGCAAAACATATGGCGCTCGGGCCACTGTTTCCGGCTCCCCGTCCCCTTCTTTAATTTCATAATAAGCCAAGCCGGAGGCCGCGTCCGTGGCGCTAAAACTCAAAAAATATTTATTATTAAACAATTCCGGACTGCGGCTGATTTTAACTTCAAATTCATCTGGCGGCGTTTTGTCAATTTTAATTTGTCGGGAAACAACTTGAGACCATTCTCCGCCAGGATTCTTTTCCTTGATCCTGAAATAATATACACCATCTGTCAGATCACTTAGTTTGATATTGCCGACCGGCTCCTCAATCGTGTCATCAGGCGTCTGGAGCGGGTCTCTGGTAATTAAGTAGCTGTAAACCGCGCCCTCCGTCGTTGGCCAGCCCAAACGAACAAATGGCTGGTTATACCACATATTTTCGTCGGAGTGCGAGGCCGAAGATAAATTCAATAAACCCTCTCCCTTAGCCAATATATTATAACCCGATTGACGAAGCTCCAGCTCCGCTGGGGTGCCCAGCCCGTCATTTAACAAAACGGCGGAGGCCCGGTCAAAGTCCAATACTGCTTTTCCGCCGGCGCCCGCGCTTCTCCAATACAACTGTCCAATCACTCCCCGCCCCGCAAATCCGCCGACGCGGCCGCCGATAAATTTAGCGCGGCGCGTGGTATCGGAAAAGCTTGGCTCCTCAACCCATAAATTCAAAATTGAATCATTTTTCTCCGCGCTTAAAACCTCAACCGCCTGATCATATGAAACAGTGATATCCACGGCATTGATGCTGTTTCCCTGCGTGTCCAGCCAAATATCACTTTTAATGATATCGCCGGCCGCTACATCAGCATTTTCCGGAATAAAAAAAAGCTGCACGGGCGCAGCGGCGCTCGCATACGAAATTACGAAATAATACGAAAATACGAAAATCGTTGATAGCGAAATAATTCTTTTACTAATTACTCTATTCATAGATCAATTTCGTAACTTCATATGATTTCGTGTTTTCGTAAGTTAAATCAATTTCGTAGATTCGTATGGTTTCGTACTTTCGTAAGATACTACACACACGTACCCCAGTAATACAACAAAATAGAAAAGTCAATGATATCCACTCGTCCGTCCTTGTTATAATCCGCGCGCGCATTTTTGGGCACACCCCAATTATACAGTAAGATACTCAAATCCGTAATGTCCGCGCGATTATCATCGTTTAAATCAGCCAGACACGTGCCGGGTGCGGCGTGCGCGCCGGGTTTTACCACCCGAAAAAATTTAGTTTCGGAAAATTCGCTCTGCTCGCCGGTTTTTGTCTGCGCCTTGGCTCTGACTGAATGGTCGCTGATCTCAAGAGGCGTAGTGTCCAATTCATAACGCCAAGCCCCGGACTCAGCGACGGCTGTCCTCTTAACAAACTCTGAGGATTGAATAAATAAATTAACATCACTGTCCGGAACAGATTGACCAAAGATAAATAGCGGCTGGCCTTGATTGACGGTTGATGAGGAAATGGCAATGGTCAAAGGAATAATCAAACCCTCCACGGTCGTCGTGGTGTTGGCAATAAGATTCAGGGTTAAACTAATGGTTACGGACTTGCGGCCATTGGTGTCTTCAGCAAAAAGACTGAAGGTTTGAATACCGGATGGCAAGGCGGACAACTCCGCCGCAAAACCGCCACTGCCATCAGCGATCAATGTTTTAGCCACTGCTCCGGCGCGCGAAATAGTAACAACCGCGCCGGGATAGGCCTGGCCCCTTATAATTAAATTAGCATACGTGGGTTGCGGCGTTGGTGTAATACTGCCCCCGCCGCCGCCTCCACCCCCTCCAGAGGGCGGCGGAGGCGTGGGCGTAGGAGTTGTCCCCTCAATAGTAATGGAAATGCCGACTCCTTGAGTATTTGATTGCGCAGCAACATGGCTACTCGCTATCACGAGGAACGAGCCAACAGCAACACAAACGCAGAAAATTATAATCTGTGTTCTAAATTCCATGTTCTAAGTTCTCTGTTCTAGATTCTACTCTAGGTTCTACTCTATGTTCTAAGTTCTACGTTCTGTGTTCTGTTCTACATTCTTCCATCATGTTCACCCTTCAAAAGGATTTTCAGTGCTAAAAATATCCGGCGTCGAGCGCGATAAAGAATAATCAAAACAATAAGCGAGGCGATGCCCACAGCCAAACTCACGCGCCAAGGAATGACTAAAAAAGAAACAGTGTACGATAATGGTTCATTGGTTGAGCCGTAAATAGCGGTTAGAGTCGCCGTATATTTCCCCCACAGCCATTTGCGATCAAGTGTTGACTCAATCCGGCGAACAGAATTCGGCAAAACATTTTTCTGGTCTAAATTTAATTTGGCTGTTTCTTGGCCAAACATATTTTGCACTAGAATAAACCCGCGCGGCTTCAAATGAACAGTGCCATTGTTCTGAAATCGGCTGGCGATTATAACCGGGCCATATTCAGAAAATTCCGGCGCTTCCATACTGGCGATGCTCAAAGACTCCTTGGCCGTACCAGCTACTTGCAAAAGCAAAAGCGAACCAATTTTCTGGCTAATAGCCGCTCCCGTACCCTCGGTCACCCCGCTCACTGAAGCAAGTACTGTACCATAATGCCCGCCGGGTTCTGCATTTGGCGGCAAGGTTACCGTGAATTCAACCGGCCGAAAGGATTGCGGTTCAATTTGAAATGTTTCCTGATTAACGGTCACCCACTTTGTCAATGAATACGAATAATCTTCGTCAGTGGCAAGGGTAACCTTCCCCTCCTCTCCAGTTGGCGCAAAATCATGCACCTCCATCGTGACATTAACCGGAGTATCGCCATTATTATAAACTTTGACAATATTAGTGAACTTATCACCCGGGTTTGCCGTGAGTTCAAAGGTAAGCGGAGAAATACTAATCGCCGACGATTGCGCTTGAGTAGATGCTGCTATCAAAAATGATACAATGAAAACACCTACCCCCATCCATACGCTATGGGCAACATCATATATCCACTCCAAATACGAGTGGCGTGTCATCATCGTTGATATTTAACTACCCCAATTGAACTTGAAATCAAAAGGTGGGAGTTGTTATAAGGGTAAGGGTTGTCGTATAAGCGCCGGGAACCTGCGCGCCAGAGTAGTTGAGCACAGCGGCCATAATGCTATTGTCGCCGGATACTGCCGCGGCCGACGCCATAATGGCCTGCGCGTTGGCATTTAGCGTGCCAAAAATTTTAAATTCAG
>MGEP01000011.1:1683-3062 GCA_001791425.1 Candidatus Uhrbacteria bacterium RIFCSPLOWO2_02_FULL_48_12 | reverse complement strand
CAATAGCCAAAGCCATTTTCTGTCGTGGTGGTCCATAAACCTGATCCAGTAGTAGTGCAACTGCCAGCATTGCAATCACCATCCGCTATGGTATTGGCCACAAAGGTCAAAAGCTGACTTTTTTCAACGGTAGTGCTATATCCCCCTGACGCGTTGGTGCTTATGGTTAATTGCTGACAAATATGATTAAAAGCATTGCCAGCGGTTAGTGTCCCAAAAGCCATAGCCGTGTCAGTATGGCCGGCAAGGTCTGATTGATCAGTGCCCGGCAAAGTTGCCGGACAGCTCGCCGCCGCGACTTCGGCGATAACCACCGATAAGCTTTCGTCCACTGTCACGGAAACTGTAACCCCTTCAATCACCGCCACCATTGCTGTACCGCTATCAGCCAACGCACTACCAGTGAAAGTAATTGTGATCTGGTAAGTATCGGCCGTACCTACGGCTGCGGACTTTGAGGGATTATTTATTTGATTAACGCCAGTTCCAGAAGCAGTTGCGTTATCTCCTATTTCAATCCTCACACAAGTATTAGCCGCAAGCCATGTTTGAACACCAGTCGGAGCCGTTAAGGTTAAAACTTGTCCACTTACTGACGCGCCCCAATTTGTTGCGTCAGCGGGATCAGCTTTCGTCGGTTCATCAGTCATCGTCACAGTTGTGCAATTACCCCCTGTTCCATCAGTATCTTCCGCAAGGTCAACATCATCTTCAATAATGCCGGTCAAACTAAACCCTGCTGGAAAAGTAATTACAACTGTATCGTTTTCATCAACAAGCGTTTGCGTCAAGAATTGTATTGTGTGATTACTGTTAGACGTAGCCGTGGTTACTGTTATTGTATCTTTAACGCTGGTCAGCGCCGCCGCTTGCGTTGTCGGCAATAATCCCCAAATATGCGCGCCGGAAAAGAAAGTCACTAATGAAAATATTAAAACGTAAACCACGCTAAATCGCTGATATTTTCTTATTTTCTTAGTCATAATAAAGATGACAATAAATAATTTAGTATAAAAACATGGAACATGGAAGCCAGAACTGAATCGCTATATATTGTACCATAAAACTATAAAGAAGTGAAAGGGAATGGCTGTGGATAACTATAATGCCGCTGATTTACACTGATGAATACGCTGATAGACGCTAATATAAACGCTGAAGTACGCTGATTAAGGCGCCAAAACACGCCGAACTGGTCTCCGGGCTGAATCATATACCACTCTTTTTATTTCTAACTTCATTGGACTAAAGTTTATAAGAAACCCTAACTTATAATCTGATCCTTTCAAGTATTTCCAAAATTGATCTATATCATCTTTAGTGATAAAACTTTTTGCCTTTATTTCTAAAATAATTGCATCATTTACGATTTTGTCAGG
>MGEP01000011.1:0-1605 GCA_001791425.1 Candidatus Uhrbacteria bacterium RIFCSPLOWO2_02_FULL_48_12 | reverse complement strand
CCTTTCATATAAAAAATCTCTAACCTTGTTCATAAAATCATCAGCGTATACTCTGCGTTTTTATCAGCGTTAATTCAGCGTTTTCATCAGCGGCCGATCAGCGTACTTAAAGCTGGTTTTATTCTCTTTCTTATTTTAAATATTACAAACAAACACAATGCCGATAATACTATCAGCGAGAGCCAGAACTTCCATGGAATTATCCAAAAATTAATTGACTCACTTATGGGTTCCACTCCCCCGCTCTCAGACGGCACATTCAACGTAAGGGTGGCGGTGTAGGGGCCAAGGTACGTCTGTTGTTGAAGAATATAGAATATAGAATATAGAATATTGGATTTTGATTGCTCTGGCGGCGGAGTAACGACGGTGATGGGAATACTGCGTGTACGATTTGGCAATAAAAACTTTTCTGGAATTTTTATTAAAGCCACGGTTTTCCCGAACAAATTTTTGATAACAACAAAGCCCGAGGCCTTAACATAATAAATACCTTTGTTCTCCACTTTGGCGACTAACTTTTTAACTTGCTCGTCAAAAACTCCGGCGTTGGCCGGGCTTGCTATAAATCGCTCCACAAAACCTAAACGATGCGTTTCTTCCGGTTGAAAAGAAATGATATTCAAACGGCCGTTTTCTCCCGCGCTGTCAATCGCCAATGTCCTGATGTTAATAAAAAATAAAACGCCAAGTTCCGGCAAAAAACGCGGACCTGACTGTTCAAAATAATACTCCGGCAAAACCGCCTGAAAACGCATCATCACTAAATACGCTCCCGGAGAGGTTTCCTTGGGCGCGGTAATTTGAAATTTAATTTGTTTATCACCGTCTTTGTCTAAAATAAAATCACGCGGCTCCACTTTAAACCATCGCGTGGCATTCAACGACGGCTCGGCTTGAACAAACTCAATATCTTCAGAATCTTCCTTAATGTTCCAAAGCGACAACTCCATGTGCACCGGCACAGCCGCGTCAGCCGACTGATTGAAAACTGCTAAATCGCCGCGATAAGTATCACCGACAAGCATCTCAATTTCAAAACGGTTCTTAGTCGTTGCCAAACCGATTTCACTGGCGTTAGCTGGTGAAATTAGTTTGGCTCCACTAATAAGCACTAATAATAAACTAATAGACACTAATGATGCTTTTGCAAAGAAGGGTTTACGATCGTTAGTATAAATTATTCTTCTAACTAATAAACGCGGTGAAGCAAAATTAATCAAATATGCTAGTTCATATTTACTATTTCTAAGATAATCATAAACACGTTTAATCTCATCTCTACTTACAAACTTCTCGGCTTTTGTTTCAACTATAACTTGATCATTGACAACGAAATCCGGTCTATACAACCCAACATAACGACTATCCTTAGGGGAAAAAATCTTAATTGCCTTTTCTTTCTCAAAGTTTACATGCCGACTAGTAAGTTCATTGGCAAAAGCTGTCTGATACAATTTCTCTTTATGGCCAGAGCCAAAATCTTTTCTCACCTCAATAGCCGCTCCCTGAATAAGGTATGACAGCTCCTTATATAATAAATTCTCTACAATCCTCTTTTGCATATGCTTCGCAATAGCCCACTAACAAACACTAATAAAAACC
>MGEP01000010.1:10225-12398 GCA_001791425.1 Candidatus Uhrbacteria bacterium RIFCSPLOWO2_02_FULL_48_12 | reverse complement strand
GTTCTTTATGCATTACCTATCCTTTTAACCATGCCGAGCGAACTTCGCGCGGTTTAGGCCATGCCCTTTCGGGCGCTATTCAGTTGTGATACTACTATACCCCCAAACTCAAAAAAGAAAAATACCCCAGCGACTTGTGGGTGGAGACTACATAGATGAAAAATCTTGATTGGGGTAATGGGGCTTCCAGTTTTCGCCGAACTCAAAGACTCCGCCAGATTCTTTGTACACTTCTGTCATGTCCCGATTGCCAATCTCCGCCTCATCCTGCGGTGCGACACGGGGTGGAGTGCCCGGCAATTGCGAAAGCTGCAATTTAAGCAGTTCTACCTGTTCTGGCGTAATGGCGGACAAATCAACTCTCGGCACATTCTCTTGCACCTCCAGCATTTCGGGCGGTACACTCTCGTTCTCCTTTCTCCACGGCCTAAAAGTGATGCGCTCCTCAATCCCTGCACCTCGCATAAGTGCCTGAACTACAGGACTATTGAAAACCTTGTCGGGGTGTCGTATAACGCCTTTCCCATACCCCGCCAATCTCAAAGCCGAAGCCTTGCACTTGCGTCCATTCTTCAGCCAGCACTCAATCGCCTTGCTCTGCCGAAAGGACGGTTTCCGCACTGGTTTCTTTGGATTGTCCATACCCACATTATACCTCTACGCTCCATTTAATCACTCTCGCTCACTGCCTTTTGTACCCTTTTGCCACCATTTGCACCCCTATGCGACCCTCTCTACCCTAGCTACCCTAGGGAATCCGACCATTTCCGACCTACCCTCACTTTCCTACCTTTTCCTACCAAAACCGGCAAAAATGCCACCAATTTGCCACCCAACCCTGTTCCCGCCTATACTAGGAGCACATTTTGCTCCCGCAAGGGAGTGTCGAGGAGGCCGTCCGCGAGGGCGGTCTTCGTTTTTATGGGAAGCCCTCTGCACATTGACTTTGGCAAGGGGGTTGCTATACTCAATGGACACTTTGACTCCGAAAGGAGTTCCGAGACACCCCCGCAAGGGGGTGTCGTTTTTTATAGCACTTCGTGGTACATCTTCTGCAAGCGCTCATAATCCGCAGGTGGCATCGTCCCCACAAGCCGCAGAAGCCGTTTACTGCTTAACACGCGCATTTGTGAAAGATTGGCGATAAAACGGGCGTTGTTGTTTATGAACACGAGCCGATATGCGCCCTCTTTGGCCTGCGTTGAAATAGGAACGGCTAAAAATGTTTGTGGGTTAAACTTCTTCAAGACAATCACTGGCCGTTCAAAGTTGCCGTGCTTTCCGTTCTCCTCGCTTCCGATGTTCTGCCCGATGCTCGTCCACCAAATCTGTCTCTCTCTGAAATATACTTCGGCCTCGGTGGGTTGGGCAAAATGAATCGTGGGCTTCATCTTCGCCCACTCCGAGAACCACCGCAGTATTTTTTCTTTCAGCGTTTCGTCCTCCATGAAGATATTAGACCCGCTTTACCCACCGGCCGCTCTCCGGCAGTTTTATTGAAAAGTTGAACGGCACAAGTTTCAAGCCGTTCTTCCCCGCATCATGTCGTATTGCGTTCACGCCATACCGATTGATAGCGACATGAGGCACAGTATAGCGTACTACCGCAAAAGATGAAAAACACAAAATATCTATTTGCTTATTCGCGCGAATAAGCAAATAGATGTGTACGAAAAACTGGGGGGAATGGAATACAGTTTAGGGACAGTTTAATGCCCTACGCCAGCCGGAGGACTGGGCTTCTGCTTCAGTGCAGAACCATCGCTCGCCGCGTTTTTCATCAATTGTTGTTTTGGAATATGAGCCGCATCCCTGCGGGTGGTATATTTTCTCTCCTGATGCGCTGATATTGCCCTTTATGGTGCATGAGGGGTTGGAAGCAGACGATTGAGCGGCTGGCGATATTGCCGTCGTTGGTGCTACTGTCGCATTAGTAGAAACACAAGCGGTCCAAAGGCCGAGTTTGTCCTCGCGGGCTTTCTTTTCAGCGGCTACGAATCTGTCTTGATACTTGATGTCGGGCGGGTATGAATACGATTTGGCGAAACCTTGCTCCACGAGGGTCTGATTGATGAGCATATCGCCGAGCCAAACATACCGAAGCAGACGGTTATATTTGTCGCGGTCGGTAATATCTTTCTCAAGCCGCACCATTTTACCTTCCACCAACTCT
>MGEP01000010.1:652-10147 GCA_001791425.1 Candidatus Uhrbacteria bacterium RIFCSPLOWO2_02_FULL_48_12 | reverse complement strand
TTTGCGCGGGTCAACTGTCTCAGGCGTATCTATGCCGATATAGCGCACGGGTTCTACCTTGCCGTTTATTTCAACATTTATCGTGTCGCCGTCCACCACGCGCACGACTTTCACCAACTCGCCCGACTGCGATTCTGTGCCTGTACTCGTCGCATCTGTAACGGCTGATGTCGATATGTCTATTCCACCGACTGCCGCGATCTGCTCTGGTATCTGTTCTGGCGGTTGAGTCGCCTTTCCCTTTCCGGATGATGAACTGATAAAGATGCCGATAGCAAGTATCGCCACGATGCCGACTGTATAGAGGATTTTCCTTGGGATGAACATACAAGAGTTGCTCTATCTTTAATTCGGCTTGAATTATCCCCATATCCATCTTTGACTTTTATATCAATCTTTGTTACATTGACTGTGGCGCTTGGATGGGCTTGCCCTCTCACGGTCAATGTTTATCCAAACCGTAACCAAGTGCCAACAAAACACATCGCCAAAAGCGGTGTTTTTTGTTGCATTATTGTGCATGAATGTATTAATCATACTCAGGGCTACCATAGTGCAATTTTCTTTTTCCGTTCTCTTTGTTGATTTTCCAAAATGGAATGACGCTCCAAAAATATTTCGGGGCTGTGCCAATCTGTTTAACGATTACTCGCACTCTCGTCTTTTCCAAAATAGCGACAAATTCGTAATACAGAGCGTCAGCCATGACATATTCGTTTCGCTGGTTGCTTCGGTTTAGCTCAAACACCTTTTGTTCTGATATTCCTTGAATGGTTTTTGTTTGCTTGAGAATCTCAGGTGCCAGTTTTAGAATTCTAAACCGTACATATTGATCTTCGGCAGAGCGGGCATGATGTTTCTTTTTAAACTTCAAATGTTCCAGACCCTTAGCGTTAAAACTCACCTTTTCCTTGAAATACGGACAGTAAACCTCGCCGAGCGATTTATACAACGCTTCACCTTTTTCTTTTACCTCTTTAAATTGTTCGTCGGTGAATCCAAGCATAACGGTTTTTATTTTATCATCTTTTCAAACGGCTTCCCCGGATCGCCCGACTCGTCCACGAAAATGTAGTGCTGAATGTTTGCCATTAGGATTAGAGTTCGGTTTACATCAAAAGTGCCTGACCTATTTATCTAGGGTAATATATAAAATCTGCCACCAGATTTCTGTTCTTTGACTCTTAACAAAGCGATATTTGAGACATAGTGGGGGCATTATCAACATTTTGCCACCAATGTTATGCCTACAAATGGTTCGTGTTTGCATTGCGGACACCGTTTCTTTTGGTTGGTGCGCCGACATCACCGAAAGTGTATGCGATGCCGCAGGGAATGGTCGCCGCACACTTTTTGTCCAATTCAGGGTTTCAGAATTACTCGCGCTCACTGGTACCGTGTCATTGACACATTTCTGCGCGATGAAACGGGGAAAGCGGTTGAAAAGGAATGCCGTCTTTCCGTAATGACGGCACATGCTTGTGTTACCGTCCTACGAAGAATTATGTGCGTTGATGTTCCCGAGACGCTTTCCGGCATCTGTGAAGCGGACGAGACCTACCTCGGCGGTCAGTGGAAGAATAAGCGCATTCACATCAGACGGCAAGGGACGCGGCGTGGCAGGGGGACGAGCAAACAAGCCATTTTCGGCATTGTCTCGCGTGGACAGAAACAAGTACGCGCATGGCTTGTGTCGAATACCAAGATTGCCACGACACGACCGCATATCACCGAAACGGTGGAGCGGGGTAGCACGCTCTACACGGACGGCTTCAAAGGATACCGCGCGCTTCCTCGCTACGGCTACCGGCACGACTTTGTTGACCATGATGCGGGTGAGTATGTGCGCGGTGAAGTGCACACGCAAACGCTTGACGGGTACTGGGGACTGCTCAAAAACTTCCTTGCCGCAAAAGGCGGGGTCCAACGAAGATACCTCTATCGCTTTGTCGGAGAGCACCAGTGGCGGTATAATTTCCGCAACCTCTCTCGTAAGGAACAGATGTTTCGACTGTATCAATTCCTGACGAGATTTGGTGGCAGAAAGTAGATATTACCCAATAAAAAATAGCAGAAATAATTTTCTGGTATTACCATCCATGTTTGCCCCATCGGTGGAACCTCCGTTTCCACCGCTCCGTCCTCCGCGGCGTGAGAAACTTCACGGGGCCGACTTTTTTCACGCGGGCGCGGATGCCGGAAAACCAAAGGATGCCTTTGCGGATTTCGTTCGTGGTGTCGCCGAAAATGAGCCGCGCGAGAATCGGCGGCGAGTCGGAGAGTACAAAGACGCGCGCAGTTCTGCCCTTGAGAAGCCCGCGCCACAATTTATCTTTAAATATCCCTTCCTTGCGGAACTGAAACGCAAAACCGGGAAGCCATATACGGTCAAAAAGCCCCTTCAGAAGCGCGGGCATGGTGGAAAACCACGTCGGATAGAGAATCACAAAATGGTCGCACCACAGGATATCCTCCTGCATAGTAAGCAAGTCCGGCTCCAGCGGCTGCTGCGCTTTATAGCCGCGATGCAGAATCGGGTCAAAAGAGAGTTCTCCGAGGTTCGTTCGGCGCACATCATGACCGGCTTCCTCGGCTCCGTGCACATAACTTGTCGCAAACTTCGCGCTCAAACTTTCGTTATCCGGATGTCCCACCAACACAAAAACCTTTTTCTTTTTCATTTTGGACCTAGGGAGAATCGGACTCCCACCTCGCCCATGCCATGGGCGCGTAATGCCATTTTACTATAGGCCCCTCGTCAGCCGTAGACGGACGGGCGATTATGTGCCTCGCAAATGATTTGGCCGTCGCGATTATCTTATCCGTTTTCCTGCAGGAAATCAAAAAGGCCGGCTGTCAGTTGTCGCAGCCGACCTGTGAAAAACTTATGAGAGCCGACTAGTTAAGTTCCAGTATCGGCCCACCGATGTCGCGGCGGAAGACGGGAATCTTGCCATCGAATCGTATCTCCTTCACGGCATGATACGCTTGCAAGCGCGCGACAGCGAGCGTCTCCGCCCATGCGGTCACCCCAAGTACACGCCTGAATTCAGCCCACACCCTACCGAACTTCGCGCGCAAATGCAAAGTGGGTGGCCTTATACGATTGCCATGGGAGTTGTCTTCAAGACGACTCCCCGTTTTTTTGTACAAAAACCTGGATTACCCAAATCACCGCCGTGCTGTTGTTCTCAAGAATAACAGAACAAGAACAACGGACGCTAGCCGAGCAACACGGTCAACCGGCTGTTGGAAGTAATCTCCATAAAACCGCCTTGGATATCAAATGCTTTAGGATGACCTTCGGATCCGCGACGGCGGGCGCGGAGCGTGCCTTTCGCAAGGTGCGAAATAAGCGGAGCGTGATGTGGAAGCACGGTAATTTCGCCCGCCTTGGTTGGGAGGGTTACGGAATCAACATAGTCGTTGTAGACGACCTCTTTGAGAGAGATGATTTTTAACTGAAGTTCGGAAGACATAAAGTTTGATACGAATGCAACGAATTACCATGCGAATGCTACAAATCTACAAATGCTGTGAAATTCTTCATTCGCATATTCGAAGCATTCGTGCGTGAATTCGCAACATTCGTATCACGCGCTGACCTCCTCAATCCTTCCTTTCATGTAAAACGCCCCCTCCGGCTTGTCGTCGTGCTTGCCGTCAATAATCTCCTTGAATCCGCGGACGGTTTCGGCGCGAGTAACATACTTGCCGGGTTTTCCCGTAAAGACCTCGGCGACATTGAACGGCTGGGAGAGGAATCGCTGAATCTTGCGCGCGCGCTCTACAAGCAGTTTGTCCTCATCGGAAAGTTCTTCAATCCCAAGAATCGCAATGATGTCCTGTAGGTCTTTGTAACGTTGAAGAATGCGCTGTACCTCACGGGCGACTTTGTAATGCTCTTCGCCCACAATGTTCGGGTCAAGCGCAGTTGAACTGGAGTCAAGCGGGTCCACGGCCGGATAGATACCAAGTTCCGTAAGACCGCGGGAGAGCACGATGGTGGAGTCCAGGTGCGAGAAAGTGGTCGCCGGAGCGGGGTCGGTGATGTCGTCAGCGGGGACATAAATCGCCTGCACCGAGGTGATGGAGCCCTTCTTGGTTGAGGTGATGCGCTCCTGCAGTTCACCCATTTCATTAGCGAGCGTCGGCTGGTAGCCCACAGCGGACGGCATTCTTCCCAGAAGAGCCGAGACCTCGGAACCGGCCTGCGTGAAGCGGAAGATGTTGTCAATGAAGAGAAGCACATCCTTCCCTTCCGAGTCGCGGAAATGCTCCGCCATCGTGAGGCCGGAGAGCGCGACGCGCGCTCTTGCGCCCGGCACTTCGTTCATTTGTCCGAAGACGAGCGCGGTCTGCGGCAGGACGCCTGACTCCTTCATTTCTTTGTAGAGGTCGTTTCCTTCGCGGGTTCGCTCGCCGACACCGGCAAAGACCGAGTAGCCCTTATTGACTGTTGCGACATTGCGGATGAGTTCCTGCAAAAGCACGGTCTTGCCTACACCCGCGCCGCCGAACAGTCCAATCTTGCCTCCTTTGATGAAGGGAGCAATCAGGTCAATGACTTTAATGCCTGTCTCAAAGATGGCGACTTTGGTGGATTGCTCGGTAAAGGTCGGCGACTTGCGGTGAATCGGGAGCCGCGGGGTTTGTGCGGCGATGGGTGGCATACCGTCAATTACATCTCCAAGCAAATTAAACATTCTACCGAGAATCGGTTTTCCTACCGGCACCGAAATCGGAGCGCCTGTATTCGTTACCGAAAGTCCGCGCGAGAGGCCGTCGGTTGAGTCCATAGACACGGCGCGCACACGGCCGTTGCCGAGGTGTTGGGCGACCTCAAAAACCTTCTTCTCATTGTTGTAAAGCGTTTCTAATGCAGTATAAATCGGAGGAACATTCTCCCCGAACTCCACATCTACGACCGGACCGATTATTTGGACGATACGACCTTCTGCGGTTGATGGTGTTGCGTTCATAGTGCCAATACTATAGTTTACTTTTTAACTTTTGCAATATCGAATCTCGAATACCCAATATCGAAAAATATCTAATTTTGAATATTCAATATTGAAACTTTCTTCATTTTCGAGATTCGAGATTTGGTATTTGATATTAGGCGGACAGCGCCTCGCTGCCGCCCGTAATCTCCGCCAATTCCTTATTAATCGCCGCCTGCCGCGCCTTGTTGAGCGATACGGTGTAGCTCTTGATAAGCTCGCCTGCGTTATCGGTGGCGCTGCGCATCGCGACCATGCGGGACGAATGCTCGGAGGCGTTCGCTTCAAGGATTGCATGGTAAATCTGTACTTTCAGAAGTGCGGGAAGTATTGCCTCCAGTATCTCCTTCGGCGACGGTTCAAACAGGTATTCTCGGCTCTTATTAGTATTATTAGTTTCATTAGTACCCATTGGTATATTAGTATCTTTTATTGCAAATCGCCCTCTTTCAGGGACGATACCGCGTACCATCTCTTCCAATCCCTCCTCCGAAAACGGGAGAAGTTTTCGCACAACGACTTCTTGCTTCATCGCCGAAAGGAAATTGGTGTAAATCACAAAAACCTCGTCTGCCTTGCCCGATACAAATGCTTCCGAAACTGCCTCAAAGAGCGGCTCCACTTCCGCAAGTTCGCCGTAATCACCGTACCCGGTAAGCGCGACAATCGGTTTCCGCCCCCTTCGTGAAAAATACTCCCCCGCCTTTTTCCCTACGGTGACGAGGGTTATCTTCTTCCCCTCCTCAGTTGAGGAGGGGTGTCCCCCGCTTTGCGGCAAAGCGGGGGACGGGGTGGTGGTGTTCTTTACAAATTGCTCCGCCTTCTTTAGCACATTCGTGTTGAACGGTCCCGCCAATCCTTTGTCGGAGGTAACAACCACCAGCATCATTCTCTTTTCCGCGTCTGTTCCGCGTTCTCCCTTCCGCGTCTGTTCCGCGTCAGTGCGCAAAAATGGGTGAACATTCGCAGTGGAAACACTCCGTTTCAAGTTGTGGAGCAAACTTAGCGCACTGATCGCATACGGCCGTGCCGCCAGCGCCACACTCTGGCTCTTGCGCATCTTCACCGCCGACACCGCCTCCATCGCGCGGGTGATTTGCTTGATATTCTTCGTGCCTTTTATACGAAGTCGGATTGTTCTTAATGTTGCCATAATGGTTTGACTTATTTAAGAGCATTTGCTATCCTCTAGCTACAAATGGCCTTCGGGCTTTGGTCCGCGCAAGCGGGCCAGGAAAGTCAAAGGGGCGGTCAGAGCAATGCTTTGATTGCCTTTTTGATTGCTCGAAGGGAAGTAGAGTCGGCGAAACCGATTTTGTCAGTTAGTCGCTTGGAGCTTATCAAACGAAGCTGCGAAATCATCGCGGCACGAGTTCGTCCGTCAGAACAAACGCATTCAACATAGTAAGGATTCTCCTTAAGCCTACCGGAAAGCGGGACAGCCCAAAAGAGAAACTGGTTAAATTTCTTGATAATGAGCACGGGACGGCTAAACGATTCACCCTTGCCGTCTTGTTCAAAACCAATGTTAACTCCGAGACGAGACCACCAAATGTCCCGCTCCCGAAAATAGATACCCGGGTCATCGGGTTGATAGTGAATGCTTTCTTTCGCGGTATGCCACTTCTTGAAATCTTTTTTCATGTTATCTCATTGTCAACGAAACTACCATCGCGCGGGTGATTTGCTTGATATTCTTCGCACCTTTGACCTGTCTGCGTGTGTATCTGCACAGGCAGATACGGAGCCGGATTGTGCGGAGGGTGGCCGTTGGGTAGTTACAAGTCGGAAATTTTGAGTTATCCTCGCATGCGATACCGGCCGGGTTCAACGATGGTAAGTCGCCTAATCAAATTCTCGGTCATTACTTTTGAAAAGAAAATCTTCAAGAGGGAGATGATATGTTTTACCGTAAAATACGATGGAACTCGGAGGACAACGACTCCATAATGCGTTGAAATAGGATGTAAAATGATGTTTGCAAAATCCAAGTCGCGAGTAATAATGACAGCTTTTTCTTTCAGGGCATGTCTGGCGATTTCTGCATCAGTGGCGCTGCCGAGACCTAAATCTCGAACATGCACGGCTTCACTAGCCGGAAAATCTCCGCTGCAGAATACGGAATGTTTGCGTCAAGAATAAACTTCATTGATTCGCTCTGCGAGGGGCGCTATCTCCTCTCCATGCATCCACGCGGAGGCATACCGCACTGCCGCCATAATCCCCTCTGGAGTGATTCCATACTCCTTCTCAACCTCCGCATAGGTCATACCCCCTGCAAGCGCACCTAAAACCTCCTCAACGGTAATGCGAGTTCCTTCAATAGTCGGCTTCCCATGCCTTATTTTCGTATCAAGAATGATTTGAGTCATAGGCTCATACTAACATAATCTCTCCTACTTTTCCATCAAAGTTTTTCGCCTGTTCCGAGCACTTCCACATGCACAACATTCCCAGTTTTATCCGAATCTAATTTAGAAGTATCCTCATTTAAGAGATTGTGCATAACACAAATATACTCCTTAATTGTTGCTTAAAATAATTTGTCTAATGACCCAGTTGGTTCATAGCCGCAAACACCAGCGCGGGGAGAATTGGCTAACGGTAAAAGATAATGCTCCTCTTTTTTGTTTTCTTCATTATGGTATTTTAAAGCACACTCATCGCACGCTAAAGTAAAGGCATCTTCACCGCAAGCGGCACAAATCCGCGTTGCTTGTTTGCTGCATTTTGCACAATTAGATATCGGCAAATAATTCCGAGCAACTATCTCTATTTTTTTCTTGCCGCTTAACTGATGTGTGCTATATCCTAACACTTCAACGATTAACTCCGTGGAACTGCCGAAATCGTAAATGTAATTGAGATTATCTCCCGGATTCATCGTATCCCAAATAATTCTTGCTTTTCCAGTTTCGCTTCCATAACCGCCAAACAAACTTAAATGGCCGCAACATTCAACCCACACATCTCTTATTAAATTATCCAAATCCCTAAATACGGCTTGCTTATTGGCTTCCGCGATCAGCCAAAAATTCTTCATGTAAGGGTCAGCGATTCTTAATCTCAAATTCCTTATATTTTCTTTTCTCTCTCTTTTCTGGCAAACATCAAGGTGGTTCGCGATCTGCCTTTTCGTAAAATCCTCTTTGCAAAATCTGCACTGCCCTTCGTATTTCATTGAATTAGTTTGCGTTTTCATGTTTTTGGGGAATTACATCGTCGTTGTTTGCGGGTTAGTTATTATTGAGTATAGCGCTATCACCCTGCCGCTTAATTCACTTATTGTTTTCATAATCAAATTTTCTTAAAGCTACTGATAAAACCTGGGTAGCGATTCTCGTTTTCAAATTGATTCGTGATGTTGAACGTCCAACCCTCAACATCAACAATTCTACCAACAATAGTTTCTGTTTCACGAGATGTATCGCTATAAACACCGCTTATCTCGTAATCTATCGCGGACGCGTTCGGGTCTTTCTCCATACGAGATACAACACCGACATAAATCCTCGCTGTTTCCTCTATAAATTCTTCCTGGCTTTTGTTGTAAGCGTAAAGATTATTTTCTGCTTGCACAAACAACCCTACTCGCCCATCTGGAGAGTTATCTATGTAAAACCATGAGTATCTCGTAAAATCTTCCCCGTCTGTTCTATTGAACTGTGGTTCTGCGGGAAATGCAATTTCAAAATTCAAATTAGGCACGCTCAACAAATAACCGTCGTCAGTTTTTGAATTGTTGAGATTGCCATAGGCAAAAGCTAAAAGAACCCCGACAACTATTACTCCTACAATTATGATTTGATTTTTAGACATAATCTTATTTTACAATTTCCGGCGCTACATCCGCCTGCGGGCTTTCGGCAACAGGCGTTCCCGTTGCGACAACTTCCGAAACAGGCGCACCCGCGAGCGGCTTCTGAAACCAAGTCAAAGGATTCCACCATGCGGCGTAGGTTAAAGACGGGATGGCGAAAAGCGTCAGGATTGCGATAAGAATTGAGAATTTGACTTTATTTTTCATATTTGCTAATCTTTAGACACATTTGGGGTAACCCACTGATCCGGGCTTCGGCCCGGTGACCATTGCTAAAGTCCGAGCAGTCCTGCTACGGACTTTTTCAATTCTTCAAATTCAGCGTCGGACAGGCTGGATTCTCGCACCCACAGGCGGGTACGAAGTCGGATTGTGTAAGGTGGTCATTAGTTTATCGAGTTAGCCAGAGAGTAAACAAGGTTGTTATAAATGCTACTATAATTGGGAAAAATAAATTCCAAAGAGTTTTCGGTACCCAGCTTTCCCTGTAGTCAAGAATAAATCGTCTTTCCGTTTCAAGTTCCTCCAATTTGCTTTTTAACACTTCGCTCTCCCCTGTCTCAAACATTCCCACGGCTCGATACGACGAACTTCTTTCAGTCAGTTGAGACTTGATTTCCAAAATCTGCTTTTGAATTCTCCCCGGTTTTGACATTACTCAAAATAATTCTT
>MGEP01000010.1:0-588 GCA_001791425.1 Candidatus Uhrbacteria bacterium RIFCSPLOWO2_02_FULL_48_12 | reverse complement strand
CCGCCGCAAGGCGGGGGCAAACTATTTTAGAAAAGTCTCCAATAAGCGTTCTACGCGAACGACGGAAGATGTAGGAACTTTTTGCCGACAATAACCTTGCCGAAATTTTTTTTACCGATTTTTTCGCTTGCTCCGATAATCTCAAGATAAAGCGGATTTCCTTTTTTATCCACATCCAAAAGAATCTCCGGAGCTATTTCCAGAGTCCTAGAAACGATACCTGGACGCAGGGAAACATTGAGGGCGTCCACTTCTTTATCATAGGTAATTTGCATAATGAGATTGTATCAATTTTTTGGCACTTTCGCAACCGTGTAAGCCGTTACCACAACAACCTTGTCTTGCAGCCGCTTAATCACAACTTTGAGATAGATTCCTCGGAATTTCTTGAACAGTTGCTCACGAAGGTTGTAGCTTGGGAGGTGAAAATCAGGAAATTGAACCACTCCAGCAGCCACTGATCGTGGTATTTTTCGCTGCCCCATCTTAAGAAGCGCGTGGTCGCTGAAGACAATTTTCATACTGGATTCCCGCATTCGCGGGAATGACAGAGAATACTACTTGAAATAATTCTTGCTGAAGTCCCCT
>MGEP01000009.1 GCA_001791425.1 Candidatus Uhrbacteria bacterium RIFCSPLOWO2_02_FULL_48_12 | reverse complement strand
GGTCATGAGAGAGACCAGCCGGAATTTTTTCACAATTCCACGTCGGTTGATGTGGGCAACTTCTTGTCCGGCACGGATGATGCCATTGGCAACGCGGCCGGTGGCAATTCGTCCTTTGTAGGGGTCGCCGGTCACCGTTGTAACGAGCATTTGGAGCGGCGCTTCGGACGCGCCGGTCGGCATAGGTATGTGTTGTAAAATGGCCTCAAAGACGGGCGCGATGTCAGTCATGACGTCAAGGTTTGGCAGGAACCCGGCCCGGCCGAGCTTGGCCGCGGCATACACTATCGGAAAATCAAGCGTGGCATTGTCTGTGCCGAGTTCCACAAAAAGATCAAAGGTTTTGTCGTGTACCCAGTCAATACGCGCGTCCGGCTTATCAATTTTGTTGATGACAACGATTGGTTTTAGCCCCATTTTAAGAGCGTGCTTTAAGACGAACCGCGTCTGGGGCATTGGGCCTTCTTTGGCGTCAACCAAGAGGAGACAGCCGTCAGCCAGCGTCAGGATTCGTTCCACCTCTCCGCCAAAGTCGGCATGCCCGGGAGTATCAATAATGTTAATTTTTGTTCCCTGCCACATGACGGCGGCGTTTTTTGAAAAAATTGTAATACCGCGCTCACGCTCCAGCTCGTTACTATCCATAATAAGTTCAGTCTCGGCCATTTCTTTTGAGAGCTTGGTTTTTGACTGGCGCAGCAGCGCATCCACGAGCGTGGTCTTGCCGTGATCTACGTGGGCTATAATAGCAACGTTGCGAATTTGATTCATGTGCTTTGGGTAAACCCCGTTAGAGAACTCGCTTGAGGCATTGGCCAGAGCGCTCATATTGAGCCAGAGCTCGCGGCAAGCCGTGGGGGGGCATTCTCTAACGGGGTAAAAGAAAAGAGCGATGCCGGGGCGCCGCCCTTTTTCATCATTTGAAAAGACGTTGCCAGTGTAGCATTTTCTAAAATCTTGTCAATCGTTTGTATGCCTGCTTTATGGTATAAACTTACTTGTCTGGATTTAATGATTCAGGTTTTAGTATTGGTATCGCTCGAGCGGTAGTACAACATCGTCGCATGTTCTCAACATCATATCGCGTCCTCGAGCCACCAAGCAGGGAGCGTCTGACTCCAGAGTTGTGTAAGACTGTAGAAGCTGTGATTGAGCACTACATCCTTTAAAATCATATTCACTGTTAAGATAGGCGCATGAACGGGAAAACACAAAAAGCATGCCGCCAGAATCCTTAAGTTGATTATCTGGAGAAATATAAGGGCCGGCCCAGGAATTAACTTCTGCGTTGCTCCACGAACAATCGCATGGTGCATATGGAGGATCCATTGGTCCGGGCGGCGGTTTTTGATTAAGACCATGTTTGGGGTATCCTATGTACCAATATGGAAAAGCAGTGCAGGATCCTGATTGATACATGTCAATGTTTGGGCAGCCAAATATTAATTTGCCGGTATCGTTATACATGAATTCAGTGGCCTTTTTTATTGTTTGTAAACTAACCTGATCGGCAATTTGTCTGGATTTCTGGCGGGCAGAATTTAGAGCCGCCATTGCCATGGTGGATAATATTGCCAGTATGCCAATTACAACCAATAGCTCAATCAGAGTGAACCCTGCACCAATCTCTCTGGGGGGGGTAGTACGGTTGAATTCTTGCGGCTTATTGTTTATCGTCTTTTTCACAAGAATATTATAGCATGCAATTAACATGACCAGTTGACCGTAGCCACGTTATAATTATAATTTGGCCCTGATCAAAATATCCTATGGTATAAACCCACCGGCTTGGATTGTCCAGAGTGTTTGGTAGATACCGGGCTTTTTGAGGAGCGCGGTGTGCGTGCCCATGTCCACCACCCGGCCTTCATCAATGACGATAATTCTGTCCATAGACAAAATGGTGGAGAGTCGGTGAGCAATAACTATTACAGTTTTGCCCTTCATCAGTTTTTTTAAGGCGTCTTGAATAAGCGCTTCTGATTCCGAATCCAAGCTGGAGGTTGCTTCGTCCAAAACAAGAATGGGCGCGTTTTTTAAAATGGCCCGGGCAATAGCCACGCGCTGACGCTCGCCGCCAGAAAGTTTAATGCCGCGCTCGCCCACATAGGTGTCGTAGCCGAGCGGCAACTCGCTGATAAATTCATGGCAGTGCGCCTGCCTAGCCGCTTCTACAACTTCAGCGTCGCTGGCCTCGCGTCGGCCATAGCGAATATTATCCAGAAGCGTGCGATGGAAAAGAATCGGCTCTTGCGGCACCAAAGCAATCTGATCGCGCAGACTCATTTGCGTGACCTTGGAAATATCCTGACTGTCAATCAAAATTTTACCGCCATCAATGTCATAAAAGCGGAAAAGTAAATGGGTGATGGTTGACTTGCCCGCTCCCGAGGGCCCGACCAGCGCTATTCGTTCCCCCGGGGCAGCCGTTAAATTGAAACGACGAAGCACTTTTCTGGTTTGGTGAAAACCGAAGTCCACGTTTTTGAATTCTATTTTGCCATGCGCGATTGCCAGAGTGCTTGCTTTTTTAACATCTTGAATTTCATGCGGCGTTTCCAAAATTTCCACCATCTCCGCGGCATCGGCAAAGGCCATGTAGAAGCGGCGCAGAATTCGGCCAAAGTCCCAGAGCTGGCGCATTAAGCGGATGATGTATATTTGAATAAGCGCGAAATCGCCAACAGTCAGGATGCCGATGCGCCATAGCTTTATAGCTATATAGAGAATGATAAATTCTATGATGATCATCAATAACGATTGGACCCCATAAGCAATTTCGCTGATGCTCCAAGTAAAAGAATACACTCTGCGCCATTCCTCAATAATGTTGCGGTAGCGCTGTTTTTCATGCTCGTGTCCGGTAAACAGCTTGATGGTCGTGCTGTTGCCAATAGCGTCAGCCAGCACTCCGGTTGCCTCCGTGTCTTTCATTGATTTCATTATTTCATAGGGCTGTTTCCATCTGGCAAACCAGTAATTTGCCATCAAAAATAGAATTATCCAAGCGCCAAGAACGAGCGTTAAGACAATACTGCGAAATGATACGCCAATAAGAATGCCCAATACCGTGACAATCAACGGGATGAGAGAAAACTGCACCTGATCAGCCACTTCTTCAAAAGCGCGCGACAGCCGATTAACTTTGCGCACCAAAGAACCGGCAAAGCTATTCGTAAAAAACGAATATGAATGGCCGATTAGATAATTAAATGAAGTTTCGCTGAGGTCAGCCATCACCTTAGTTTCCAGCCGCACCAAGCCAACGGCGTTTAGCCGATAAATCAGCCAAGCCAAAAGCTCCAGCCCGATAATTATAAAAAGCGTGCGAATTAAAATATCAGCGCCGTTAGTGATTGGCGCGGCCAGAGTGTCAAAGAATTTTTTATAAAACCAGGGAGTTATGACTTCAGTGGTGTAAACAGCAAAAGTTCCCGTAAGCAGCACGGCCGTCACGACCGGATATTTCCGAACGTGCTCCCAAAAAACGTTAATAATTTGTTTGTTGGTGACCTTCATAGATAACAAAATTTTCCCCACAGCCCATGGAGGATGGGGGACCCTCTATAATATAAGACGGTTTTTATTGAGTTTTGTTACAGTTTAAGCTCTCTCCACGTACTCTCTACGTTCAGTGTTGATGCGGATGATGTCGCCCTCTTTGACAAAGAGCGGCACTTGCACAGTTGCTCCGGTTTCAAGTTTGGCTGGTTTCATCACGCTCCCTTGCGCCGTGTCGCCTTTGACCCCGGGCTCTGTTTCCGTTACTTTAAGATCAACTTTTTTGGGGAGCTCAATATTGATTGGTTTGTTGTTATAATAAAGCACATCCACTTCTTGCCCTTCCTTTAGAAATCCTGCCTTGTCTCCCAAAATGCTAATCGGTAAAGAAAACTGCTCAAAGGTATTGTTGTCCATAAAATTCAACTGCTCATTGTCGCGGTAAAGAAAATTTACTTTAGTGCGCGACATATCAGCTATCTCCAACCGGTCGCCGGGCTTGAAGCTAATCTCTAAAACCTTTCCGGTTATCAAATGGCGCATTTTGGTTTGCATGACCGGCTTTCTCTGCTGCATGCGAACGAATTTTGCTTCCAGCACAATGTAGGGCTCGTTTAAATAATTAACAACAAGTCCGATTTTAATGTCATTTAAGGTGGAGATGAAAGCCATGGCAGTTGTAATGTCAAATGTCAAAGCCCAAATGTCAAATAAATGTCTAATGTCATAATGTCCAAATTTTGATCATTGAGTCATTTGGATTTTCCGCCAAGGGCGGATCTGCCTCGGGCACGAGATTTGTCATTGGGATTTTTACATTTGGATTTCCTTTTGTGAACTATCTATTCACAAAAGGCAACAGCGCCATAAATCTCGCGCGCTTAATGGCTTGAGCGAGCTTACGCTGGTGTTTGGAGCAGACGCCGCTTCTACGCTTGGGCACGATTTTGGCGTAAGAAGAAGTAAACCGGCGCAGGGTGTTGACATCTTTGTAGTCAAGCTCTTGGATCGCGTTCACGCAAAAGTGGCAGTAGCGATCCTTGGGCGCAATGGGCGGGGCCTGGCGAGTGCTGCGGCTGTTGCGGGTGTTGGCGGCCATGCGTTTGGTGTCTTAGAATTTTTTAGAAAGGAATATTTTCCAGCTGAATTTCTTCTTCGGCCGGTGGAAACGGTTGTTGGTCGGTGGATCCTCCGCCCTCGCTTGGGGGAACTTCTTCTTTGGCGGAGAATGGGCCGCTAGCGCCGCCTGCTGGGCGGTCAAGCATGATGACGTTATCAGCAACGATTTCTGTGCGGTAGCGTTTGACTCCATCCTGCCCCTGCCAGTCGCGCGTTTGCAATCTGCCCTCAACATAAACGCGCCGCCCCCGCGCCAAGTATTTGCTGACAATGTCGGCGAGCTTACCCCATGCAACAACATTGTGGAATTCCGCTTTTTCCTGTTTTTCACCGGCCTGGTTGGTCCAGACGCGATTGGTAGCCACGGCAAAGGTGGTCACCATTTGGCCGCTTGGCGTCGTGCGAGATTCCGGATCGCGCGTTAGGTTTCCGATAAGCATGACTTTGTTTAAACTCATGGCCATATGTTTGATACTTAAATATTAAAATAAAATTTAATTTATACGTCAGGATTTTCTTCAAGAATCTTTTCAATTTTCTTTTCCAGCTCTTCGGGCGTGAGAGTTGGCGCTTGGGGCGCGGTTGGTTCGTAACGGGTCGCCGCCGGCGTTTCGGCCGCCAGCGCCCGCTGCTGCCGCTTGACCGCGAGGCGCGCCTTCAGGGCTTGTTCGCGCTCAACCGTTGCTTGGCTTTTTACCGGTTTTACAATAATTTGATAACGCAAAACATGCGGAGAAAGCCGGAGAGCGTTGTTCATTTTGGCAATATTGCTTGGCTCCGAGCTCATCTCCAGCAGGCGATAGTAGCCGTATTGATGGTGGTTGATGGGATAGGCCAGCCGTTTTTTGCCCAGATCAACTTCTTGGCTGATTTCCGCGCCGTTATCTTTGAGAAGGGTAGAGATCTTTTCGGTCGTAGCCGGCACCTCGTTTTCAGTCAAGGTCGGCGGCAGGATGTACATTAGTTCGTAGCGTTGCATTTATTTTAGTGGTTAAGAAACAAAAATGGTCCCCGAGAGACCATATTGCCCCCACCATAGCGGGGGACACATTGTCTTTGTCGGCACCTCGCCATCGGCGGGGTCACCCCCGTCAAGGCGGGGGCAAAAAGACCATATTTAACTTATGCCGGTATCCTAGCACATGGTTATAAAACTGGCAACCCCAAGCAAATGAAGTTTTTTGTTTGAGGAATGAGAAGATTCGTTCATGGGTTATGGGGAACTCTATTTATATATGCTTTTATGGAGAGGGGGCGATAGTAATAAATTGCGTAATGCGGTCGCGATAGCGCTGGTAAAGATAGCCAGTAAGCAATAGGATTAGACCCAAAGTTATAAACGACACGAAACGATAGAAATTATTGAGGTTCGCCGTATCGTAAAGAAAAACCTTGAAGATAATTACGCCAAACAAAACAATGGCTGATTGTCTCGCGCGTCGGGAAGTGCGGACAATGCCGACGATAAGGAGAATAATAGTGTAGAGCGTCCAAGCGACCGACAGCGAAGCATTTTGCAAATTTTTGTATTTAATTCGCTGGGTAAATTGTTCGGCCGGCGATAGTAAAGATAATTTTTGCTTAAAGAAATCAATAACCTCAACGCTTAAAAGCCAAAGAAGCAGAGTATTGATGCCAAAAAAGAATACGGTTTGAACATTGGCAAGTTCCTGGGGCGGCACGGCTTCGCGATTTTGCCGGAGCATGTAAACAAATAACGATGCGGCTGCCACCAGCACCATAACCATGAACACCCTTGAGTTAAAAATTGGCGAGTAGCTGGCTAGATTAACATTGCTTTCATACCCCAAAGCCCTCAGGCCGGCAATGATGAATGTTCCATAAGCCGCTATTCTCAAGGGCAGATTGTTTAAGTTGAGCGACACCCACCCAGCCATGAGAGCCCCCAAGGCCCAAGCGACTGGCAGCCAGAAGGTGCGATGAAAATCAAAAATCTCCGCGCTAATCATCCACATGGTTAAGAGGTAGGTGTTTAAAAGCAAGAGTGTGGTCGCTCCCTGTTTTTCTTCGTGTTCGGTGTCAGTCGGTAAAATTTGATAAAAAAACATGACGCTCATGTTTGCCAAAATAGCTATCAAGAAAAGGGAATTGCGCGGGTTTAGCCAAGCCTCGTTTATTATTATATGGCCAGCATCAAAGGCAATTAGTCTAAATGTCGTAGCGCCGAGCACTAGCAAGGCAAAGGCTCGTCCCGGCATATCCTTTATGCCAAAAGCGGCTACCACGGTGAACAGAGAAACCAACGGCCAGAAAGCGGATAGCCACCAATGCTCGGCGAAATCAAGAATTTCTAAACTGCCGCCCCACAGCAGCACGGCCGATGACTCAATTAGAAGCAGGGAAATTATTGAAGTTTCTTCTGGTTGATCTAGGTCTGCTGTGCGGCTGGCATAGAGAGCGGTCGTGAGGGCAAAAAACAAGGCGGACAAGCCAAACGATAAAAGGCGATTGTTAAACCATGGCACGGCTTCGGCTCCGAGAGTGCTGTCCAGAAGCACTAAGCGCATGATGACAAAGAAGAATATGCCCTGCGCGAATATTCGCAGTTTGCTTGATTTGATTTGGAAACCAAGCAGGGTCAGCACAAAAGCTTCGGCCGCCCAAGCAATGGTAATCCAGTGCTTGTGAAATTGAATCGGTGCGGCGATTACCAGAAGCACAAAGCCAAGGCCAGCGAGAAACTGTTTAAAACGGCGCTTGGCCTGATCATCAGTTTCTTCCAAAAACAGGGCGAGCGTTAAATAAATAGCGGCTAGAGCAGTGGTGAACGTACCCATCCAGTAGGGGTAGAGCGGGTTGATGATAAGATAGCTCATACCAAGATAAGCCGTCGGCGTCAGCGTTAAGATCGCTAAATCACTTTCATCTTGCGGCGCGCGGCCGCTAAGATATTGCAGTAGTGAAATAGCCAGAAACATGAAGAAGAAAAGACTGGCATAGCCCTCGGCAATTTTAAACTGCGAGTCAGTGTAGTAAGCGGTAAACCAGAGTATATAGAGTATAACCGTGCCGAAGAAACTTCCGACAATGAGCGGCCGCCATAATTTGTGCCAGGCAATTGCCGCCACTCCGACATTCAAGAGGGCTAAATAAAGAAAAAGCCCGTGCGGATTATTGACGTTGTTGGAGAGAAGGAGCGGCGTTAAGAAGCCGCCGATTTGGGTAAAGCCGGCCAACGATAGCGAATCAGCGCGCACAGCCAGGGCAACACCAACAGCCGTGACCGCTATCATTCCAAGAAAAGCCAGCGGTTGGGATACGAGATTATAAAAATTAAATGAGGCAAAAATTGATAAGTAAAGTATTCCCAAACCGCCGCCAGTCACAATCTGGCCATAGGACGGGAATCGTTTTCTGGTGATTTCGCCAAAGATTAACAGCGCCGCGCCAGCCATCAGCCCCAAAGCCACGCGCATCGTTTCAGTGATGAGATTATTCTCAAAAGCGTAGCGTAAAAAGAAGCCTAGCCCAAAAGTAACGGCAATAGCGCCAATGCCGGTAAAAATAGTACTGCCAAATTTAAATTCTAAATCATGCCCCAGCCAGAATTCTGATGGGGCTCGTGCTGGGGCAGGTTCTGGCGATGCGGTGTCGCGAGAGCTTTCAACTTTATGTTGTTCAAGCGTTAAGGCACGAGTAAATGAAGATTCAGTATGCAGAGTAGGGGCAGGAACAGGAGTATATGGCGGAGGCGGAACAGATTCTGGCGCGGCGGCTTCCTTGGCCGCCGGTAAATCACGCGGACCAAGATTTTTGTCCGTCAGCAATTGATTGACCGTTTCCTCAAGTCGCCGGACTCTATTTAAAAGATAGACGAACGCCCAAAGACCAATGAGGATAAGAAAAATATACATATTTATTGGTTGTGTTCATTATATCATTTTTGACTTGGAAACGGAATTTTTGCCAATGTCATCATGGCGCCGGGCGTGCTATGATATTTATATGTTAAGCATAATCGGCAGTTTTTCTTGAGCCACCATCATGGAGGATAATTATCTATTCATTCTCGGTCGTCAGCCGGAGTTGTCTTTGGCTGAACTTTTGGGTTATGCCGAGGGGCGCGGGATTAATCTTGAGGTCAAGGAAGTGGAGCCCCACGGGTTTACTCACCTCGGGCGGACGGCGCCTCTCGTTTCGGTGTTCCGTGGGGCGGAACCACGCACCGTCCGCCCGAGGCGGACTGGTGCGCGGGTGAACGGGCCAGTGGCTCTGATAAGAGGAAATTTGCCGGAGCCCAAACAGGTGATGGAAGATTTGGCCGGCGTGGTAAAAATCGCGAGCGCAGGGCCACCTTTGCCTCGGCCCGGGGCTACGAATGAATGGGTTGAACGCCTTGAGCCAATCTTGGCGTCAGTCATCACCTCAAAGCAGTCACTCACTTTTGGCTTAAGTTTTTACGGTCATCAAGAATTTCTTCCTCTAATGAAAGAACAAGATAGAATAGCCCTTGCCTTAAAAGGTTCTTTAAGAAT
>MGEP01000008.1:4803-5487 GCA_001791425.1 Candidatus Uhrbacteria bacterium RIFCSPLOWO2_02_FULL_48_12 | reverse complement strand
CGTCCTTGCGGTAGTTGTTGAAGGAGTTGAAGGAACGGTTGGGAAACTCCGCCTTGTAGGAACGCCCGAGCGCAACGAGGAGTACCTCGTCAAGAGTCTGCCCGTGATCGGTCACGACCATCTGCGGAACGAGGTTCGGCAGATGCATGCCCTTCAAGGCGTTGGCGATCTTGGGGTCACCCTCGATCTTCGTCTTGAGGCCGCCGATCGCATCCTCGAACCAAGCTACCTCGGGCAACTCCACTTTGCCTTCAAAGGCATCGGCCACGCGCTCGAGGCGAGCGGCGTAGTCGATTTTCTCCGGCTGCACCAGATGAAACTTGTTGTAGTTCGCGTCGCACACCGCGGCCTTTATACCGCGGGGCGGAATGCGACGACCGTGCTTGTCGAAGAAGGTCGAGATGATCTCTTCGATCGTCACCTTGGCACCCGCCAAGATGGCGTGCACGGCGCCGAGCCCGTCACCGCCGAAGGCTTCGCCGAGGCGATTGACCAACGCCTCGTCCTGTCCTCTTGTTAATGAGCTGTACTTTGCCATGATGGCCTCCTATCAGGCTGCTTGCCCGATTTTCTGTAGCCGCTATCCCTTGGCTGTTGGGGTCTTTTCTTACTGGAAATCTTAGGTTGTAAAACACAGGAAAAGACACCTGAGCATAGCATGAGTATTGAAAAATGTCAACACAA
>MGEP01000008.1:4419-4764 GCA_001791425.1 Candidatus Uhrbacteria bacterium RIFCSPLOWO2_02_FULL_48_12 | reverse complement strand
AAATACGATGGCCGGCCGTTTTACCCGGAAGAGATTCGGGAAAAGATTGATACACTTATGAAAGTATGAAATCATACGAAAATACGAAATAAAACTTAAAAATTTTGACTTGAAATTTTGCATTTTGACTTTTGCCTTTTGAATTATTCTTATCCATGACTACTCTCTCTGATCTCTCAACTCCCTGCTCACCCAATTGGTGCCCCGGGTGCGGCGACTTTGCCATTTGGGCCGCACTTAAAAACGCTTGTGTGCGGCAGGGCTGGGACAACACCAACTCCGTGCTGGTGGCCGGCATTGGTTGCCATGGCCACATGGTCAATTTCTTGAAGCTCACTTCTTTTG
>MGEP01000008.1:2778-4320 GCA_001791425.1 Candidatus Uhrbacteria bacterium RIFCSPLOWO2_02_FULL_48_12 | reverse complement strand
GTGAAGGCGGAAATCATTTTGTTCACGCTTGCCGGCGCAATAATGACCTCACGATTATTCTTCACGATAATGCCGTTTATGGTTTGACCACTGGCCAAACCTCGCCCACCTCGCCCTATGGTTTTAAATCAAAGTCAACGCCAACTGGGAACATTGATGAGCCAATTTCACCGGTAACTTTGGCGATCGCCGCCGGCGCCACTTTTGTGGCTCGCGGCTATGCTTCGGACATTCCCAAACTAACAGAACTTATAATCAAAGCGAACGAGCACAAAGGAATGTCGGTTGTTGACATCCTTCAGCCCTGCGTTACTTTTAACAAAGACTACACGCATGAATTTTTCCAAAAAAATATTTACTACCTGCCGGATGACTACGACCGCGCCAATAGAGAAACGGCTTTCAAAAAATCTTTGGAATGGGACTTGAAAAAAATTCCTTTGGGCATTATTTACGAATCCGACCGGCCATCATATGAGTCGCAACTGCCGCAACTCGCCGAAAAACCGTTAATTGATAAATCACTAGGCCGAGAAGGCATAAATGATTTGTTTCATCATTTCTCCTGATTACATTCTCTTGAAAATTTTTATTTAATCTTTATAATTTATATATGGCTGAAGACAAAGTTGTGCAAATCGGCAAATACAAAGTTAAGGTGGTGCGGGATCTTTGCATTGGCGCGGCCTCGTGCGTAGCTGTTTCGCCAGACACTTTTCAGCTAGACAGTGAAAATAAGGCCGTGATTAAAGAAACAAGCAAAGATGCTGAAGATAATATCCTGCTCGCGGCCCAGTCTTGCCCCACCAAGGCCATTGTTATTATTGACGCTGAAACTGGAGAACAGGTTTGGCCGGTTTGATTTGTGTCTGACAACAACACAAAAGGAATCGGTTTAGCATTAGTTACCGCCGTAATTTCCGGCGTTTCTATTTTTCTCAATAAATATGCGGTTGACGCCATAAAGCCGCCTTTATTTTTCACCACTCTAAAAAATATCGGCGTCGCCTTTCTGATTTTAGGTATTTTGTTATTGACAAAAAAATGGAAATTATTAAAAGACCTCAAACAACGCGAGATTATCTATTTAATCTTAATAGGTATAGTGGGCGGCTCGCTTCCTTTTTATCTCTACTTTACAGGAGTAACTTTAATCCCCGCCATTAACGCCGCCATAATTCACAAGACTTTGGTTTTGTGGGTGGCTCTTCTGGCTATTCCTTTTCTTAGAGAGAAACTCACAAAAACGCAGGTCTGTGCTGTTATCATACTTTTCGCCAGCAATTTTATCATTGGCGGATTCAAGGGTTTCCAGTTCTCCAAAGGAGAATTGTTGGTGCTTCTGGCGACAATGCTCTGGGCTGTGGAAAATGTTTTAGCAAAAAAAATCCTACCCAGAGTTGATCCCGATATAGTTACAGCCGCGAGAATGACCTTGGGCGCTGTAATTTTGCTAGTAGCCACGGCCTTAACTGTACCTCACGCCATGAGCAAGGTTCTGCATTTTAATGCCAACCAATGGGAGTGGATGCTGCTGACTGT
>MGEP01000008.1:0-2715 GCA_001791425.1 Candidatus Uhrbacteria bacterium RIFCSPLOWO2_02_FULL_48_12 | reverse complement strand
GGTCACGGCTGTGCTGGTATCCTCTACGCTGGTCACAAACATTCTCTCGGCCGTATTTGTCACTCATGCTTGGACAATGACCATGGCCATTCAAGCCGGGCTAATTGTTCTGGGCATCGGTCTTTTTTGGTTTTCGGCTAAAAACCGCCCCTCTGGCAGAGAATTTGACTGCAAACGTTTCAACCCCTCACAGCTAGACAAGTGAGCTTAGAACTTGATTGGTCCAAAAAGAGAGATTTTTTTCTTCCGGTGGGGTCAAAATCTTAATAACCTGTTTCCAGTGAACAGCCACCGTGTCTCCTGTTTTTAATCCCGGCGCTAAATCAGAATTAAACGGCACGGTTTCTTTGAGCACTGTTAAGGTGTGTTTATTGCTTTCTTTCTTTAAGGAGTTCAGATTAATCACAGCGTCACCGCCAACTATTTTTTCCACTTTTCCCCAGCGAATCATGCAATTATTCATTGAATCCAAGTTGCAGGGAACGGCTCCGCTGGCTCGCCCCACGCCAACATGCAGAACCTGAAAAAGATGGCTAGGAATAAAAATTTTGGGTCTTCTTTGTTTTAGCTCATCTACCAGCCAAGCGGGCACTCCTTGCGCCAAAAAATTTTTCAGCAAAAGGTCGTAATGCTCGGCTTTAGCCATTTTTAAATAATCATTGCCTATCCAATAGCCCTCCACAACCGGATAAGAAAGTTTTGGTAAATCAAAAATGCTAGCCAATGTTTTTAAATAAGGATGGAGAACAATGAAGTGTGCCACCTCCTCTTCAACGCCATCACACTCGCCAGAAATAATGCAGGCCTTAAATTTTTCCGGCGCCGTGTCTTTGCCGCAGTAACCAAGGGAGTTTGGGGGCAGAGAAAATCTGGATTCAAGTTGTAGGGCTGGCACATCTATGATGGGTTTGCTCATATTATCTTTTAGAGTAAACTAAAAAACGATGAAAGTCTATATCTTTGGAAATGAAGATCTGGCCGAGGACAACCGCGCTTTTGAAGTGGCCAAGCAACTCCGGGCCAGCTTAAGGGGCATTGAGTTCATCAAAGTGAAGCCAAATGAAGATCTGCCCTTTGCGAATGAAGGGCGGGTAATCATTATGGATACTGTTTGGGGAATTAAAAATGTGGAAGTGCTTGGCAACCAAGACCTTGACCGCTTAGCCCTGTCACCGCGCGCTTCGGTGCATGATTTTGACTTGGGCTGGCAGCTAAAATATTTAAAAAAGCTCGGGAAACTTGGCGAGGTTATAATTATCGGCTTGCCAATGCAGGGGGAAATAGACTATCGCCTAATCCACTCAATCTTCAAGAAATTAGTGGCGCAGGACATACAAGGATCATAAGCCCGAATAATTTTTTCCGCCTCCAAACGCAAGGTATTTTCGTCTTTATCCAAATTATCATTAAAATACTTTTTTAAATCATCCTCAATACTAATCTGGTTTTGCGCTGTTGGCACAATGACATCATAATCCTCAACCATTCCTTTGGCGTCCACTTTGGCCATGTGGTACAAAATACCGCGCGGCGCTTCTACCACTCCAACGCCCACCCCTGCTCGCGGCGGTTTTCTCGCGGGCTTCTCGTCAACTATTTTCAGATTTTTCAAAATATCAATGGCGTCGTCAACGCAGTGCAAAATTTCTATGGCTTGAGCCAAATTATTGTGGTGAACATTGTTGGAGGGAAAAACTGAAAGGTATGGCGCCGCATCTTTTCTTGTGCGAGCATTAAGAAGGCCTTTATTAAAATTCATTCTGGCCAAGGCCCCTACCAGATAATCTTCGTGCTCGTCGGAAAAAACATACCCTTCGGCCTCAGAATATGGAATGACCACCGATTTTAAGAACTCGTGAAACTTTCCTTCAGGCACGCATTTACCTGTGGAGTTTATAATTTCGCCGTCAAGAAAATCATAACTTTTGGCATTGCACAAACACAGGTAATCGGAATTTCTGATTAAACTTTCTTTATAGTCAAAAAATGTTTTAATGCCTCTCAAAACCTGCGGCCGAATATTTTCAAGGCGTGAAATTAAATCTGTAAATTTTGACGGGTCGGGTAATTTAAGAAAACCGCCCACAGTTGGCAAGGGCGCGTGAATAGCGGCGCCAATGATAACTTCGGTAATGGCCGTGCCGATTTTTTTAATATCAAAAGAATCGTGCAGAAGAATGTGCCCGATATCGTCATGGTCATCTGGAATGTCAATGATTGAATCCACGCCTAAAACGTCGGGCAGAACAAAAAAATATAAATGCAAGGCGTGATCTCGTATCATCAAGCCATTATAGGCAAGTCGGCGCAGAATTTTTGTTTGCTCGCTAACAATTATGCCTTGAGATTTTTCTATGGCTTCAAGAGAGGCGAACAGATGCGCCACCGAGCAAGTGCCGCAAATTCTGGACAAAAATGACGAAGCGGCAATGAATGGTTTTCCTTTTACCGCTTCAGTATAGAATCTCCGGTAATCTTTAATAATAAACTCTAAATCTTTAACCGTATCGTTCTCAATTGTAACCTTGAGGCCGGCGGTCCCTTCAATTTTTGATATATTATCAATGGTTATTTCACCGCTGTGCATACCTTAAGTTAAATTTCTAAATCCTAAACACTAAATCCTAAAGCCATACGAAAGTACGAAATCATACGAATATACGAAATAGCGTTGATCGCGGAAACGAGCAATTTTCGTACCTTTCGTATTGTTTC
>MGEP01000007.1:9428-12700 GCA_001791425.1 Candidatus Uhrbacteria bacterium RIFCSPLOWO2_02_FULL_48_12 | reverse complement strand
GGCGTATTGGTCAATTACCCACCCTTCGGTGTTTAAATCTACCTTTATTTTATACCATTTTTCTGCTTCCTGCAACAGTGGATAACTTTTGCCCGGGTAAATCTTGGTTAATATAGGATAAGTAGTGCCCGGGCCTGCTCTGACATTAAGCCAGCCCGTGGGAGTTTGCGTTATCAACACTTCTTTGACGCCGCTCTCCGGAGGTGTTGGCTCTGGTTCCGGGGGAGGCGCTGGCTGATTTGGCAGGGTACTTTCCCCGTCTGTAACTGGCTGATTTTGCGTTTGGCCGGCCTCACCAGGAGTCGTGTTTTCTAACTGACTTTCAGGAAAAACCAATGAGGTGACTTCTCTGTTTATGGAAGGGTTTGGCGACGTTGCTGTATTAGACAAAAACAATCCCCCCCGCCCATACAGCCAATATCCAAAAACGGCCGCCACGACAATTACTAATACCATAAACAATAATACTTTTCTGTGCCATATTCTCTTAAGCATTCCTTCAATCGCGACTTCTTCTTTTTTAATAGTCTGTTCAACTCTCGCCAAAATATTCTTAGCGCCAGCCGCCTCCTCAAGCGGAGTTAATACTATGGAGGGATCACTGCTCCCCCACCACCCCGGTAAAGCGCGGCGCGCGAGCCCGATGGCCTCAATGTAGTAGAAATCATTATTCGCCTCGAGCGGCGCTGATTTCACACTGCGTTTTGCTGTTTTGCCTTTAAGCTTAGGGCGGCGTTCCAAGGCAATAACTGGTTCGCCAAGACGAACCGGCAAATCAAGATTAATGGCCAAGTAATCAACCAAACCCTTGAGCTGGCTGGACCCGCCCACCAGAATAATTTCGCTTATGCGCTCTCCTGTTTTGTCCTTAAAATAATTTAGGGCTGTTTTAATTTCATCGCGCACCGGCTCAAGCGTTTTAACAAGCGTTGACAGAATGCTATTGTTCTCCTTGCTTAACCCCAAGCTGATTTTCAAATTCTCGGCTTCTTCCCAAGAAATTTTCATAACTTTGGCAATCTCATGAGTGAAAGTATCGCCGGCCGCAAGGACGGAATAAGCGTAGCGCAAACCATGAGCGTCAAAAATATTTATGCCGGTGGTGACGGCGCCAATATCAATAACACAGACCGGCGTGATGGGCGGCGCCAAAAATAACCCTCGTCTCACAGCCAGTGCTTCTATGTCAAAAGTTTCACTGACGCTGAGCTTAATTTTCCCAAAAAAATCGCGCCACCTGGCGGCCACTTTCCGGCTGGCCGCGGTCATTAAAATTTCCATCTTTTGATTATTTTCTGAAAGAATTTTATAAGAATACAGCAAATCATCAGCAGATAAGGGAATGCTGTTGAGGGCGGTGGCGCGTACCAGCTCTTCGCGCTCAGCGAGCCGCTCCATAGGCAGATCAAAAAAATGGAAATAGACTTGACTTTCCGGCAAGGCAAACACTATTTCTGTTTGTGCATCAAAGGGGTCAAGCTCTGCTTTGGCAAAAGCATCGCGGACGGCGTCGCTTAATCTTTTTTCATCTTTGATAATGCCCCGCTCAACAACGCCGGAGGGCAATTCAATACGGCCGCGATTAGTCAATTCAAAACTGTCGTCTGTTTCCGTGAGCGCGACCACGGCTATGGAACGATCGGCAATATCAAGACCAATAGATTGTGTTTTATGTAGTAACATTAGTCGCTCCTTTCTTCCCAAGAATTAATGGTGACAACGTTCAAATTACTGGGTGGTTCAGGGGTAACGGCAACTGTTGCTCTAATTTTTTTATAATAACCGCTGCTCTCGCCAAGCACAATGACCTCATACTGATTGCCGCCGAGGCCATTAACAGTTATTGTACACGAATTGGCGCCGATTGGTAAATTCCCTCCTGTATACCCAGTATTCAGGCGCAAACGCCGCATTGCCTCTTCCAGGCAGCCATCAGCCGCTGAAAAAGCTTCGCCGCCTTTCTGGGCCGTATAACCAAGATCAAGCTCGCCCAAACCAAGCATGGAAGAGCTGTAGGCCATGGCCAAGGCCGCGACGCCGATAATGAGAACCGTCAACAGAGCGGAAAAACCCGACGGAGAGCTGTTTTTGTCATTGGGATTTTGGACTTGATTTGTCATTGGGATTTTGGCATTTGACATTATCATTTCACTGTCTAACACTCACTGTCGTATGCAGACTCTGTGAGAAACTATATTCTACATCACCGGCACTGGAGTTATACGCTGCCGTGAGTTCAACTTTAATATTCTCGCGAGGGCTATTGCCGCTTAAATTAGTAAACACTAAATTTGTCACCCGAACCTTGCTACTGGTAATATTCACTGGATTGTTAATGCTTTCTTTAACTCTCAAGGCGCCGTTGGTTTGTGTTAAATCAATGATTGTATTAGAGCCATCCGGCATTATAAGTGATAATTTGCCCGGATTCCCCGGAGCAAAAATTGAACCCGCAACATCAACTCCCGATGCCGCGCGAATGCGTTGACTGATAGTTCCCATTGCCAAACGGGCATTGGCTTGCACTTCCTGCGCCGCATAAGTTTTGTTACGTGCCCCAGCCACAGACAAACTATATGAAATAAAAGTCACAGCCACGCCGCCAATAACGACAATGTAGACAAGAAGCTCAATCAAGGTGAAGCCGCTAGGTGCCAGCTTATTAGGCGTTAGCTGATTAGGCATTAGCTGATTAGCTTGCTTGCCCCGCGCAGCCCCGCACTGCGGGGCAAAGTGGCGTATTTTTTTAGATAAAAATTTGAATGTTTTATCAATCATAAATGCAATAACCTAATAAGCTAAGAAGCTAAATCCTAAATCCTATCTATAGTTGATCCTTACTTCATCCAGAACCGGCGTGGCTGTGCCATCGCCGCCTAATTCAACCCGATACTGAACCCAGCGATTGTTATTGAGAGCCGCAGGAATCACTGTTCCATCAGCGTTTGTAAAATATGTACTGGGGCCCGTGGCGCCATACCAAGCGCTCCAAGCTCCGGGCGCCCCCGCGGCGTCAGCGGCGGCTCTTACCTGAAACCTTACACTGCAAGCCGGAGCGCAAGAAGCGCTATTGTCGTCCCATTCCAGAATCAATACGGGCGAATCGTCTCCAAAAGAAAAGGCCGAAGAAAGCAAGGTGCCGCTTGTTAAGTATCGCCCGCTTTGCGTGAAGCGAATCAATGTTCCGTTTACGCCAACAGCCCAGCCGTCAGTTTCAGAAACCATTTCCACGGATCGCAAATCGCGTGCGGTGGGCGAGGCGTATGGTGACC
>MGEP01000007.1:8749-9387 GCA_001791425.1 Candidatus Uhrbacteria bacterium RIFCSPLOWO2_02_FULL_48_12 | reverse complement strand
TCGCTCCACTGCTGAACTGCTCCGCCGGTCCAGCGCAAAATTTTTCCCCGCCAGCCCGCGGCCCAGCCGTCATCAACGCTCACCATAAACACAGAATTCAAATCATTGCTGACTGGCGAACTGACGGTTGTCCAGTCAGGGTTTTGGTATCTTAAAATCGTGCCGCTGCCACCGACGATCCAGCCGTCGTTCGCGGAAACCATGTAAATACCGTAAAAATTATTATTAACTGGCGAGGCCGCTGTTGACCAGTTAGTCCCATCAAAATGAATAATCGTGCCGTTATTGCCCACGGCCCAGACATCATTGGCATTGACCATAAAAACGGCGTTCAAATCCCGAACTGTTGGAGAAGTTGGCCAAATCGTCCATTGGCTTCCGTCCCAGCGCAAAATCCTGCCACTGCCGCCGACGATCCAGCCATCGCCGGGGTTAGTGGAAATCATTTGAATGCCATATAGATTATTGGTAACGCCGGAGCTGACCGATGACCAAAGCGCGCCGTTATAATTCAGCAAGGTGCCGTTGTTGCCGACAGCCCAAATGTTGTTTCCATTGCTGCCGGGCACGACGCTAAGGTCGTGCATGGTCTGGGTGGTCGGATTGTCATAAAGAATAGTAATATCCGCGAGTTTGGG
>MGEP01000007.1:0-8742 GCA_001791425.1 Candidatus Uhrbacteria bacterium RIFCSPLOWO2_02_FULL_48_12 | reverse complement strand
GTGCCCACTGGCCCCCTGTTCAAAGTAGCGCGGTACTGCAAATATCGACGCGGAGACGGGGAGGTAATAGTTGAACTGGTTGAATTTGTTAATTCAGCGCTAAAGGATGACCATGTTCCATCCGGTAAGGGCGTATTTCCTGTTCTGGTGGCAATGGTGATACTGGCGCCAGATGTAAGTACTTCAGTCCAATAGAGCGAATTCCAAGTTGCCGAAGCTCCCGCATCAAGTATTCGCGAAAGAAACGTGCCGCTGGCATTGTAAAAATTATTATACTGATAAATACGCCCGTTCTCGCCAATTACCCATCCGCTATCGCTAGAAGTAAGGAGTACAGTCAGCCAGGTCATCAATCCTGTGTCTTTAAATTCTGTCCAGCTCGCGCCGTTCCATCTTAATATTTTGCCGCTGCCGCCAACCGCCCAGCCATCAGTCGAAGAAGCGAGATAGACACTTCGCAAATTATTATTAACCGGCGATGGCGTATACCTTGACCAACTGGTGCCATTATAATAAATAATTGTGCCCGTGCCGCCGACAGCCCAGCCCTGCCAATTTGGACCATTAGCAAACATATACAAACCATAGAGATTATTACTGACGGGCGAGCTCACCGCGCTCCAGGTGGCGCCATTCCAGCGGCGAATATTGCCGCCACTGCCCACCACCCAAGCTTCATTGGCCGAGCGGACAGAAACGCTTCGCCAGTTTGTCGTGCCAAAAACAAAATTTAATTCTTGGGTCCAGGTATTATTATAAAAACGATAACGACGAATTCTTCCGTTATCTCCCACCACCCAACCGCGCCAGCCGCCAACCCCATCCGAATAAAATTGCACGTCATTCCAATTAGTGGTTGTGCCAGTCACTGTTTCCTGACTCCACACTCCATTCTGATAACGCAAAATTCTGGCCGTACCGCCGACCGCCCAACCCAAGGAGTCATTCATCATGTGCACGCCAAAAAGATTATTGGTAACCGGCGAGATCTGTGGACTCCAATTGGCGCCGTTATAATTTAATATCCTGCCGCCATTGCCAACGGCCCAGATATTGGTATCGGAAACCGCGCTCATATCATACATATTAACGGTGGTCGCCACCCGACTGTCGGGGTGCTCCAGCCAATCTTGATTCTGACCAAGAATGACGTTGGCATTCTCGCTGCCAGGGTTCTCAATCGCCGTTCCGTTGTTGGTGCCGCCGCTAAAATCATTGTCAACAAAATTACTCCCGCCTTGTTGTACCCAAACGCCGGTTTCTCTCGCCAACCTAAGCGATCCTTGCATGTTCGCGTCTATGCTGCTGCCGCTGTCGTATTTTGTAACATCAGACCAAGTGGGCTGACCCGAACCGCCTGACCAATCAGTTTGCGTCCACTCCCTAGAATCCCAGTTCGTTAAATAAGCCACTCTCTCAACTGTATTCGTAATTACTGCGCCAGCCAGCCAATCAACCTTCACGGTCACTCTCTTGCCGTGGGCGTCAGTATAATCACCCGGACAAGGAACAATATCGCCGGCCGCATTGCGGCAGACATCATCAAAAGTAATAGTGCGGGTGTATTTATTGTCTATAAGCTCGGAGGCGGCAGAACTTAATTCCCACTGACCGCTGACAATATTCGGTGTAACTCTTGCCGGACTATAAATGAGCTCGTTCCAAGCGCGATCATGAATGGAGCGAACCGCTTCTATGCCTTCATCAGCCAATGAGGCGGCCTGCGTTTGCTCGCCGCCGCGAGTAAGCCCGATAAAACTGCCGGCAGACAAAGCCAGCAAAGTCGCGGCCAGCAGTGCAAAAATAGCCAAAGCCACCACCACCTCCAAGAGACTCTGACCATGATTAGGAATTAGCTTATTGGATACTAGCTTTTTAGGCATTAGCTGATCAGCTTGTAGTTTCTTGAATAAAAATTGAAACATTCGATCAACAATCATACGAACCTAATAAGCTAAGAAGCTAATGCCTAATTCCTAATAACTAACAGCTAATCACTCACCATGCCCAACGAATTTATGGCAATGACTGTGCTTTTGCCAAGAGCGTTAGCCAGGGTAATATTGCCGATCGCGCTCGGCGTGCCCAAGCCGCGGGAAAAATTAAGGTCATTGCCTGTAGTTGTTACTAAAGAAAGCGAATCTTCCAAAATAACGGTGCGATCATAATTAGTATCACGGCTTGGATAATCAAACCCTTGGTACAAAATGAATTTGTCTGGACTGGCAGTAATATCAAAGTACACTCCATGCGGCTTATCGTTCACTCTGGCCAGGCTTCTTGCCTGCGCCGTGCGGATAGATTGAATTATTTCGGCCGTTCTTTCATTTAAATAAGTTGAGCTCTGAAAATTTCCATAAATAGGAAGAGCCATAGCCGTCAGTAAAATCGTAATGCTCACAACAATTAATAACTCAATCATGGAGAACCCTCGTCTCCTTGAAAATATTTTACCCTCGCTTGAACCTCTAGATTGATTAATGCCCAATCCGGCCGGTAATATCATAAATTGGCGTAATGATAGCCAGCGCCAAAAATCCGACAACCAGTCCCATCACTATAAGAAGAGCTGGTTCAATGGCGGCTGACAATGATTTAGTGGCCGTATCCACTTCAACCTCATAAAAATTAGCGAGATAAAAAAGTGTTTCCTCATAACGCCCGGATTCTTCCCCCACTCTGATCATGCGCGTAACCAGCGGCGGGAAAATGTTGTTAAAGCGTTCCAGACTCTCGGCCAGTTTTGCGCCGCGGCCAACGTCGCGCCCCGCATGCTCAAGCGCCCGCCGGTAATAATAGTTGCGCGTCGTCTCGGCCGTTATATTAAGCGCGACATCAATGGTCACGCCGCTTTTCAAAAGCATCCCCAAGGTACGGCAAAACCGGGCTAAATTCACGTTGCGGGAAACATTTCTAAATATGGGCAGAGAAAGAAGCAAACGGTGAGTGAATGGTTTAGCAAATGTTGTGCGCGACAACCAGATTATAAATACAATCAGCAACGCTCCACTGGTTAAAACAAGCGAGCCGCGCCGTTCCATGAAACGCGAGAACCTAATCAGCATTCTCGTGGTGAACGGCAGGTCCACTTTCAGCCCTTCAAAGAGAGGAATGATTTTGGGCAGGATAAAAAAAGAGAGAACTGCTCCCAAAATTACGGCGACCATAAGAACAATGGCCGGATAGACCATGGCGCCGCGCACCTTGCTTACGAGCTCCTTCTCCCTTTCTAATTGCTCGGCTATGTTTTCCAAGCTTTCGGCCAGCGTGCCTGAAGTCTCGCCGGCATAAACAGCATTAACAAAAAAGCCGGAAAATATCTTTGGGTGTTCAGCCAAAGAAGAAGAAAGAGTATGGCCCGATTCAACCGATTTTAACACCGTCTGCAATGTTCTACTCAACCTCCCGGACGCTGAATCGCGCGCCACTGACAACGCTTCAGTAATAGACAGGCCCGACTTTAGCATGACGGCCAGATGCTTGGCCATGACCGCTCTTTGGGTCAGCCCAACGCCGCCGATGGCCAAATTGATGTTTAGAAATCGCTTCCCTGGGAGCTGTGCCATAGCCGCCCCGCGCTAGTCGGCCGCCTCGTTGTGGGAAAATTTTTTCTGCTTCATGACCAAATACTTGCGTACTTCTTCGCCAAGCTTAGTGATAGAAAAATCAGTTTTAACCAAATATCCAACCGCGCCCAGCTCCAAGCCGGTCTTAATATCCGCGTCCTGGCCTAGGTTAGTAACAATAAGCACTGGGATATTTTTGGTATGAGCATGGAGTTTCATTTCGCTTAAAATGTCAAAACCGTTCTTGTGCGGCAGAACGATATCAAGAATGACTAAATCAGGATTTTCGTTCAAAACCTTGCTCAAACCCTCGTCGCCGGAAATGGCCATGCTCACCTCAAATCCTTCCCGCCGCAGCTGGTCGCTGTAAAGTTTATTCAAGAACTTATCATCTTCAATGACTAATATTTTGGGCTGTTTTTCCATAGCAAACCCCCCGTATATCAACATTCATAGGCAAACGCTGCCGGGCGGCGTTTGCCACTTAATATAAACGCAGATGTTGTATGATATTGACGATAATTGAAAAAATTCATAGGATAAGCATTTTAGTCATGAATGTTGTATTACGGGGTAAATCACCTATTATTCCTATTCTTTAATTGTACAGGTAAAAAGAAGTAAAAGGTAGACCCTTGACCGGGTTTGCTGGTAAAC
Source organism: Candidatus Uhrbacteria bacterium RIFCSPLOWO2_02_FULL_48_12 (assembly GCA_001791425.1). Lineage (GTDB taxonomy): Bacteria > Patescibacteriota > Patescibacteriia > GWA2-46-9 > GWA2-46-9 > GWA2-46-9. Next base: position 4,519 of record MGEP01000007.1, on the reverse strand, counting down.
CAAACCTTACCCCCGCTTTGCTCAATAATCGCCCGGGCAATGTAGAGTCCGAGGCCGGAGCCGGTCGGCACAAGCTCAATGGCTTTGCGGCCGCGGTAGAATTTTGAAAAAATCTTTTTGGCTTCAGTGTTCGGGATACCAATACCGTTATCTTGACAGGAAAAAATAATTTTTTGCCCCGCCATCTTTAATCGTATCACGACTTTACCTCTCCTTTGTTCATAACGGATGGCATTATCAACGATATTGTTTATGGCTTGCTGTATTTTCGCGGTGTCCGCGCTGACGAGCGGAATTTTCCCGTCAAACGCAAAAGACACTTCGGTGTTGGTGGCTTTGGCAAAGGTCATGTTATTATCTATGGCCTCCTTGACTAATTTCACCAAGTCGGTGGGTTGACGCTTTAATTCTAATTCTTTTTGATCAATACGAGCGGCGTCAAGCAAATCCCTGACCAAAGCGACCATTCTCTCAACCTCGTCAAGGGCAATGCGCAGATATTCTTTCTGCGTCGGCAACACCTCGCCCAACTGACCGGAAACAATAACTTCAAGAGATGACTTAATGCCAACCAGCGGAGTTTTGAGCTGGTGTGCAATGACCGAGGTAACCTCTGACCTAATGTCGTGCCGGATGATTTGTTTTTTAATTTTTCTACGACGCATAATACAGCATGGATAAACGCTAAATCCTAATATCTTCAGCCCAATGATGATCCCTGCCCTACAGCTGGCGCGGCGCCTTGGGCGGAAATTTCTAAAGCCATACGAAAGTACGAAATCATACGAATATACGAAATATCGTTGATCGTGAAAACAGGCAATTTTCGTACCTTTCGTATTGTTTCGTAGTTACGTAATTCATAATTCATGATTCATGTGATTATTCCCGTGTTACCCGCACAACTTCAGCTAGGGTGGTGATGCCGTTCAAAACCTTGCCGACGCCGTCTTCCAGCAAAGTAGTCATGCCGTGACGGCGAGCGGTTTGCATAATAACGTCGCTCGAAGCGCGATCAATTATTAAGGGGCGGATGTTTTCGGTAATTTCTAAAACTTCAAAAATACCAATACGTCCATGGTAACCAGTCTGACCGCAGACTTTACAGCCCAGCCCGCGATAAAGCCGCATAGTAGATAAATTTTTTGATTCTTTGCGCAAGGATTCGTTTAAGACCGGCTCACTGCCGATAAGTTTTTTCTCCTCACTGCTTATCGTGTAAGATGTGCGGCATGACTCGCAAATTTTTCTAACCAACCGCTGGGCAATGGCCACATTAACCGTGGAGGCCAGCAAAAACGGCTCAATTCCCATGTCCAAAAGCCGCGGCAGGGTGGTGGCCGCGTCGTTGGCATGCAGGGTGGATAAAACAAGATGCCCGGTCATGGCCGAGTTTACGGCAATACTGGCCGTTTCTTCGTCTCTAATTTCCCCAACCATAATGATATCCGGATCCTGACGAACTATGGCCCGCAGCCCTTTGGCAAAAGTGAGATTGGTTTTGGGGTTCACCTGAATCTGGCTCACTCCTTGAATGTCATACTCCACCGGATCTTCAATGGTGGCGATGTTCACTCCTCGGGTGTTTAAAATTTTTAAAACTGCATAAACTGTGGTGGTCTTGCCCGAGCCGGTCGGGCCGGTGACGAGCGCCATGCCGTGAGGTTTTTTAATGGCCTCCCTCACTTTGACTAAGTCGGCATCTGATAATCCTAAATCAGAAAGGCCGAACTGACGGCTGTTGGCCGAGAGAATACGCATCACTACGTTTTCGCCGTGGCTCACTGGCACGATAGAAACTCTGACATCCGCCGCTTCACCCTCCACGGTAAACTGAAATCGTCCATCCTGCGCCGAGCGGTGCTCATCGGTCGGCAGGCGGGAGAGAATTTTAATGCGGGTGAGAATCAATTCAAACAATTCCCGCGGAAAACGTAAAACATCGTGCAGGATGCCGTCTATGCGAAAACGACAGATGGACTCGTCGCTCAATGGTTCAAGATGAACGTCAGAGGCCTTATTCTGATAAGCATAACGCAGCAGCATATCAACCATATTAACCACCATCTCATCTCTCTGCTCGTGAGACAAAGAGGTATCCTGCATTTTCCCCAGCAATTCGCTGAAGGCATCCTTCAAGCTGGGGCGGTATCTGTCTAAGGCATTCTCTAGATCGCGCCGCGTGACATAATAAGGAATGACTTTCTCTCCCAAGCGCTTCTCAATTAAATGTCTGGCCTCAAGGTCGTCCGGATGAATCATGGCGACGCGTACTCCTTCGGGAGTACGACCGATAGCCACCACGCCCTGCGCCTTGGCCACCAACTCGGGTATCAACTGTACCACCTCATCGTCCATGCGCTCTTTGCTTAAGCTAAGAAACGTCCAGCCAAAGGCCTCGGCAATAATCTCCCCCAGCTGTTCATCTTTAATTAAGTCTTTGTCTACAAGCATGCTGGCCAGATCTCGTTTTTTGTCGTCAGCTTCTTTGGCGGCCGCCTCAAAATCAGCGGCGGCAATATAACCGGAGACAACCAGCAATTCGCGCAGTTTGGCTGAGGTGATATCCATAGATATTAATATTTTATCATAGGCGCTCACTAAATCAAAATTTACCCACCGCGGCGGGGCGAGGCGGGATTTTGACGCGCCTAAAAAACCATCATTATTATAAGAGCCAGCGCGGCCGCGGTCATAAGGCCGGTGGCTGTCCAGCCCATAATATTAGAAAGGGGCGAATTTATATGGCGACCCATGATGTCATGGCGGTTGGCAATGAGCATAATAAGAACAAGCAAAGGAGGAGCGATTATTCCATTAAGCACGGCTGTATAATAGAGCATCTTGAATGGCGGCACTGACAAAAAATTTACCAAGAGACCGGCCAGGGTGGCCAGGGCAATGACACCGTAAAAACCGTGGGCCTGCACCAATCTGCGATAAAGACCGGAACGCCAGCCCAAGGCTTCAGCCACGGCGTATGAGGCGGAACCCGCTAAAATCGGCACGGCCAACAAACCAGTGCCGATGATGCCCAAGGCAAAAAGAAAAAAAGTAAAATCACCAGCCAAGGGGCGCAGGGCTTCGGCCGCGGCGCTGGCTGTCGCCACCTCGGTAATGCCATGCGTGCCCAAAGTTGAAGCCGCGGTGAGAATAATAAAATACATTACCAAATTTGAAAAAAACATTCCGACGATGGTATCTAATCTCATATCTCTTATGTCTTTGTGATTGACGCGCGGTTTGCCCTGCCCCATGACCGCGAGTTTATGGTGCGCTATCTCTTCTTCAACCTCTTCACTGGCCTGCCAGAAAAACAGATACGGCGAAATAGTTGTTCCTAAAATCGCTACAATGTTCAGCATATACTGCTCTGTAAAAACTAGGTGGGGCACGAGAGTGGCAAACAAAGCCGCGCTCCAATCCTGCTTGACGACAAAAGCGGTGACGAAATAAGCAAAAAGAGAAAAGGTCAGGTATTTCAGAAACCGCGCGTACACTTGATAAGACACGAACACTTCCAAAAGAGCGGTAAAGATCGTAATACCGAAAAGCCAAACAACAAAAGGCAAACCGAACAATAGTTGAGCCGAGGCGGCCATGGCCCCCAAATCAGCGCCAATGTTCACAGTATTGGCAACGAGCAGTAGGCCCACGGAAAAGTACAGAATCTTTTTTGAATAATGCTCCTTAATTATGGCTGACAAGCCGCGGCCGGTGACCAGACCAATCCGTCCGACCATCTCCTGAATGGCGGCCATGAAAGGAAAAGAAAACGGCGCGGTCCAAAGCTGACTATAGCCAAACTGCGCTCCAGTTTGCGAGTAGGTGGCAATGCCAGACGGATCATCGTCAGAAGCCCCCGTAATAAACCCGGGGCCAAGCTTCCGGTACAAAACAGTCAGTCTCATATGCAATTATGGTACGCCAGCGGAGACCAAAGAGCAACCGAAAAGCCGACTGCTCGGCCGGGCCCTTGACCAAAAATCTAAATTTTGGTTAAGTGAGGCAACGAAAGGGAGGATTCTAAAGATGGAGGGAAAAATTACCATAGAGCTTATCAGAGCATTGCAGAGGATTTCCAGAGGCACGGAAAGGAAACTTCTGGAGACGATCACTTCTCGTTTCTTTGAACAGCTGGCAGACGCGGCCAGCACGGCCATGGACTGGGCCATAGAAACGAGCGGCATTGCCAGGCGTCACGGCAACGGCATCAGTATCGCCAACTGGGCGATGGAGAAAATGCATCAAGGATGTGTCGCTGGTTTTATCAACGATTGCCAAACAAAAGGCGAGCCGCTTTGCAACGAAGACGTTGATGACGTCAACCTTACTGTGGCCATGCTCATGGAAGCGGAGCGGCATCCCGCAAGGTGGAGGGATTTGACTGCGGCCGAACATAATTTCATCAACAAATGCGGCGGCATCATTGCTGAATGGCAGAGGACCACCAGAAATGGCGGAACGGCAAATCGGCAGCCGCGCCTCCATGAAGGAGACCGGCTGCTCAGGATTCTTA
>MGEP01000006.1:10770-11369 GCA_001791425.1 Candidatus Uhrbacteria bacterium RIFCSPLOWO2_02_FULL_48_12 | reverse complement strand
CGTAACCATGGCCGTGACCGTTGGCACATCCGTTGCGGTTGGAGTCTTTGTTGATGTAATCACAGGCGATGGTGTTCGTGTCGGCTCGGCCGAGACCAAAGTAGCCACGAAATGATACGAACCAATAATCTGGCAGTCGTAGGCATATTTGATAGTGCCTTCTGCTTGCGTCGCAGTGACGGATGAACCGGTAATGGCGTAGGAATCTGTGGGGCAATGTGTGCCCCCGATTGAGCCATGCCACCACTGAAAAGCGCCGTTCACGATTTTGATTTCATCGTAGCGGTAACGATCCGAAGAGAATCGCACATACAGTTGACCGTTAGTTTTCTGGATGACACTGAAGTTTCCTTGCTGATCAAAAGCGTATTGGCCGACCACAGGAGTGATGCCAGTCATCCTCGGGATTGGCATTCCCCAAGGATCATCTCCTTTTGTGCCACAGGATGTCCAGAGCAGTCCGGCTGTTGCCCCCAGAATCGCCATAATGATTTGGTTCTTCATTACTGAATGTTTTGTTCTCATTTGGTTACCTCCGTTTGTTCGTTGCTGTTGTCTTGTTAACCATTCTGCGCCAATATCGTATTGGTGCGCGTGCG
>MGEP01000006.1:9543-10748 GCA_001791425.1 Candidatus Uhrbacteria bacterium RIFCSPLOWO2_02_FULL_48_12 | reverse complement strand
AAATCTGTATTATTGACTACCCCTCCGGTTTATCCCGCACCTTTGTAAAGGTGCGGGATTTATGTTGTAGTCATTTGCCTTCTACTCTCTTCTTACGCTTTTCAAAAGTTGGCGTCAAGGGCATGTATCCGGCCACCACATATTGCACAGCTCAGGGTGTTGATAGGATAAAAATCGCATGAATGGTTTTTCCTATCGGCCAAGCTTCCCAATATAGCCACCATTAACCACGAGCATTGTATCTTTCTAATTTTTTTCGTCTTCCTCATCCTCTCATATATCATTCTCTATCATCCTTCCGTCTCCTAATTCCCTCATACCACCATACTAGTATGGTGGTATGAAACATTAAGGCATAAGGTAGAAATGCGGCAGAAGCAGAAATTAACGAAGTTTCTAGCGTAAACAGAGGATGGCGTTTGGCAAAGGAGAATAATCTTGCTGTCAGGCAATAATTGCCACACAATTAACAGTTAATTTATTTTCACTTCTGTTCCCACATCAGCCCAATCATAGAGCCGGCCCATCACCTCGTATTTGTACGGCACATTAACACAGCCATGACTCTTTGGTTTGCCAAAATCATTGTGCCAGTAAGCGCCATGAACATAAAAATTATACCTTCTCCCCTCTTTGAACATTAAATTCCATTTAGTGTTAGGGAAATCATAGCCCGGCCCGGCGTAATGAACAGTCGGCCGTTTCTTAATAACCGTAAAACTTCCTGTTGGTGTTGGAGTTTTTGGCAGACCAGAGGATATTTTAAATTCATCCAGCTTTGTTTCGCCAAAGAAATATTGGAGCGATTGATTTTTTAAATTGACCTCAATCCGCTTGGGGATTTTCTGTTGATCGCGAGAGCGCGGATCATAGCCGTTCATTACCTCTTCCCCATCTTTATAGCCATCGCCGTCTGTATCAGGGTTATTCAAGTGCGTGCCCAGAGCTATTTCCCAATCGTCCCACAGGCCATCATTGTCACTATCTATTTGACGCAGTTTTTGCTTGTTATTGCGCAATGGGGAATACCCATTCTTAATTTCCTCGCCATCATTAAAACCGTCTCCATCAGAGTCGGGAAGCAGGGGATTTGTGTGATAAATAGATTCTTCGTCAACAGTTGTTAGCCCATCACTGTCTAAGTCCTCTGATGAGTCAACCTGAGCATTTACCCAACGCACCCCGCCACGGCGGGGTGCGGGGTT
>MGEP01000006.1:0-9502 GCA_001791425.1 Candidatus Uhrbacteria bacterium RIFCSPLOWO2_02_FULL_48_12 | reverse complement strand
TGCGCCAGGTCTTCGGCGGACAGGCGCTCCGCCCCAATCTCTAGGGAGGCCACCCCGCCCAGCGGGGTAAGATCGAGGAGCTTCACAGGGTTAAACGCCAATAATGTAAAAGCCACTGTTAGGGCTAAAGCCATGCTCAAGTTTTTAGCGCCAGTCATGTAGTTCAAATACTGTTGATATTCAGTATACATTATTATAACACAATAGATAAAATCTAGCAAATAATCTTGACAATATTTGAATTTTACAGTTTAATATAAAAAATATGTTATATTAAAACATAATTTTGGTATTTTTGTAATCTTTATATTATAATATTAAATATCAGCTGTTACAGCATAATATCCAGCATTTTAAGTGGCTAACCTCATTGATTAACCAAGTACCTATAGACAAATTTCCAGACTATGTTATTACTAAAGACAAACACAACGGAGGGGTCTAATGAAAAAGTACCTTGCAATATACAGGGTTTTCTTCAACACGGGATTTACCGAATTCCCGGATGATGCTGTACTGCCCACGCAAAAAGAGGAGATTTTCGCGGACAGTATTGAGGATGCCAAGGAAAAGGCATTAGCCATGCAGTCAAACACGCCAAGTGGCGGTCGCGTGCTTGTGTCAGTATCAGAATTCAATGAGCCAACTCATTAGCATTGTGGCAGAAGGAGGTCAAGATGTACGAAATCAAAGGCGATATCGATGAGACGGATGAAACCACTAGAAGCGGTAGCATGATATGGCCCATTATAGCCGGTCTATTAATCGCTCTTGGGGCCAGCTTTCTTGTGTGGGTGATAATATCATTGCTGTTTACGTGGGTTTTCATAAAGATTTTTTGACCATTACTTGTCTCTAACACAAGACGATAATGGCAGATACATGACCAAGCAGGGCGATACGAGCCGTTGTGGTGCGAACCAGCGGCTCGTTTTTGTTAATTAGATTAGTTTGGGTAATTGCCTAATTTAAAATTGTTTCACGTGAAACATTATTTTATACCCACGCACCCCGCTGCGGCGGGGTGCGTGGGTTCTCTGTCCGCCCCGGGCGGGTGCTCTACGGAACTACGTTCGACAATAAGCCATCCGCCCGAGGCGGATCAACTCGTGGAGCTTCACAATATATTTGCAACAATGTCAATAATGTATTATAATATATTGACAAGAGTATAATAAAATGATTAAATACTGTACATAATATAATATTGAACATTACATAATTCTACGGTACAATATCTTTATTAAATTAAACACGTAGCATTCCTTTTATTATGGGAAAATATAACAAAACACTGCGAGAAGAAGCTATGAATTTGCGAAAATTGGGCAGAAGCTACGCCGACATATCCAGCACACTTAATAGCAAAATACCAAAAAGCACTCTTTCGTATTGGTTCCAAGGGTTAGACCTTTCTGATGAGCAGAGACGCCAAATGAAAGAGCGTGCTGACCAAAGATTAAAAATGGCGCGTCAATTGGCTTTGGCGGCCAATAAGAGCAAGCGGGAGGTATATTTAAATAGTATGCGCGTCAGGATTAGTTATCTTGGCGGGCTGTTAGATAACTACGATATAGCTAAAATAGCCCTCACAATGCTGTACCTCGGCGAAGGCTCAAAAACTCAGCGAGGAGCGTTGATGTTTGGAAATTCTGATCCAGCGATCATTGCATTATTTGTGAAACTGCTGCGCCGGTGCTATGATGTTGATGAAAAAAAATTTCGGTGCACTCTTCAATGTCGAGCTGATCAAGATATAATTGGGTTACAAGAATTTTGGTCAAAAGTGACGAAAATTCCTCAACAGCAGTTCTATAAAGCCCAGATTGATCCGCGAACAATCGGCAGGCCGTCAAAAAAGTTAGATTATAAAGGGGTTTGCCGTATAGATTATTTTTCTTCTGATGTATATAATGAGCTAACCACAATTGTTCAAGAAATTAGCAAACAGTATTATGGGCCTGTGGTATAACGGGAACACGCGACTATGGCATAGTCGAGTTGAGGGTTCAACTCCCTCCAGGTCCAAAATCCAACAGCTATTATAACTTTATGGAAACTATTTTCACTGATCAAAATTTTCAGAATGAGGTTCTGGGCGCGGCGGTGCCGGTTTTGGTTGATTTTTGGGCGCCGTGGTGCGGGCCCTGCCGCGTATCTGGGCCCATTATTGAGCGAGTGGCTGGGCGCATGAAGGATGGGCCGATAAAAATAGGCAAGCTTAATGTGGATGAAAATCAAGAAACAGCTCAAAAATATGGTATAATGAGCATTCCCACGTTTTTGCTTTTTAAGGCAGGCAAAGTTGTTGAACAGATGATTGGCGTGCCGACCGAAGATGGTTTAATTGCCAAGCTGGAAAGTCATATAAATTAGTGTTTTTTAGTTTTTAATATTTAGTGTATATTTAGTGGAATAATATGGACAAGAAAACGATAAACTATATTAGCGGGGGAATCGTCGTGGCGGCGATCGTTGTTGGTCTAGTAGTATTTTTTTCATCCAATAACAGCCAGCCCGGAAAATTTGACGTGTTCGCTCAGTGCCTGAACGACAAAGGCGCGGTGTTTTATGGCGCGTATTGGTGCCCGCACTGCAAAAATCAAAAAGCAATGTTTGGCAAGTCAGAGCAATATCTGAATTATATTGAATGTTCCACGCCAGATAGGCGGGGGCGGACGCAGGAATGTAAAGACAAAAAAATTGAGGGCTATCCAACTTGGGAATTTGCCGATGGTTCGCGCGAAAGCGGCGAAGTTTCTCTCGAAAAGCTGGCAGAAAAAACCAGTTGCGAATTGCCGAAGTAGCTCTTTTCGTGCTGGCGACGGTAATAAAAAATTGCCGCCGCACTGCTCGGATCAAATTCATCCTGCACCTTCCAGAATACTCCCGCACCTTTACGAAGATGCAGGGGGATATGGATACCATCAATCCTTCCCCAAGGGGTTCAATGCTCCGAGGTGAAGGTGCGGGATTTATTTCATGTTAAGCATTATGCATAAAGTGCGACATGAGTTTAGGCGGGTTGAATCATACCGTCACCGGCAGGGTTATGAGCTGATTGCCGGTTTAGATGAAGTTGGGCGCGGTGCTTGGGCTGGGCCGCTCGTGGCCGCGGCCTTGATTTTAAAACCATACTGCAAACTACCTGATCTTCGCGATTCAAAACATGTCACGCCCTTGGCCCGAGCGCGTTGGGCGAAAAGAATTATAGCGCGGGCTATTTCTTTCAGTTATGGCTTGGTCAGCGAGAAGGAAATAGATAGGATTGGCATCAGCGAAGCCAACAACTTGGCTTTCCGCCGCGCGGTAAGCGGCCTTTGCCCGTCAGCTGATTATGTTTTGGCTGATTATTTTTCAGTTGGCGGCTGCGCTTGCCCTGTTGAGGGAGTGCGTGACGGCGATAAGTGCGTGCGGATAATCGCTGCCGCCTCAATTATTGCCAAAGTTTACCGCGATGCGATTTTAACTGCCGCTGAGCGCCGTTTTCCGGGCTATGGTTTTCGCGAGCACAAAGGATACGGCACGGCGGCCCATCGGCGCGCCATAAAAAAATTTGGGCTCTCGTCATATCATCGTAAATCATTTACCATTAGCTAGTTTTGATTGTTCAGTTTTTGCCCTTTCTAGGCCAGTCCCATAGTCCACCCCGTTAGAAATGGTTGGAGATAAATCTGGCACGAGCTGTATAAGAACTAAATCGGCCAGACTGTTTACCAATGAAGCAAATTCGCTGACAACCGCAGGATTTCTAACGGGGTCCAGACTATTGGACTGAATATTTTACCCTCCACACTGGCGGGCGGAAGCTTTCTTCGAGTATTGCCTCCCTTAATCCGCGCCAAGCGTGGGTGCGGGGGTTGTTAACTGCAAAAATAAATGGAATTCTCCAAAAGAGAATTTTTTGGTAAAATATAATTATATGAAAGTATATTATTCGCTTAAAGCAATAAAAGCTGTTTTAAGAGATATTAAGCCGTCAAAAATTGCCCTGGTGAGTTCAAGTTATTTAATTTCAAATTGCCAATGGGCTATTTCCAAAATCATTAAAGCAACTCCCGATAAAATTGAATTAATTCGGATTCCCAATGGAGAAACGGCAAAAGAGTGGGAAGTTTTAGAAAAACTTTTGATTGAATTTATCAGAGCGAGATTGGACAGGGAAAGTCTGGTGATAGCTTTTGGTGGCGGCTCAGTAACCGATTTAGTTGGTTTTGCTTCATCAATTTATCAAAGGGGAGTGCGGTATATTAATATTCCGACTACTCTTCTAGCCCAAGTTGATAGTTCTATTGGCGGCAAAACAGCCATTAACTTTCTTAATTATAAAAATCAAATAGGTTCTTTCTATAATCCCGCAGCCGTAATTATAGATAGTCGTTTTTTAAAAACCTTAAAAAAAGAACAAACAATCGACGGCTTTGCAGAAATTGTTAAAGCTGGTCTCGTTAAAGACCCGCGCATATTAGAAATTATAAAATCCTCTAATGTCAAAATTGGCAAAAGCCCTATTAAAAAAGAATTGATTTTAAGATCAATCAAAGTAAAGCAATATTTTATTAAAAGAGATCCGAAGGATAAAAATATCAGGCAGATTTTAAATTTTGGGCACACCATAGCACATGCCCTTGAACTCAAATACGGATTAAGTCACGGAGAAGCAGTTTTTATTGGTATGATAGAAGAATTGAAAATTGCTGAAAAATTAAAAGAAACAAAACCAGAAATAAGGATTTTTTTAGAAAAAATCCTTAATGATTTGGGTATAACCTTGCCACAATTAAGACCTGATTGGAAATATATTTTGCGTGATAAAAAAATCGTTGGAGATAAAATCAATTTGCCGGTCATTAAAAAAATAGGGAAGGCAAAAATTATAAAAGTTAGGGCTCTCACCATATTACCGTAAATCATTTCACTGCTTATAAAAAAACTATTCTCATATTCTTAAGAATATGAGAATAGTTGATCAAGCATGAATTGTCCCCCATGGCTCCGTCAGATCACTCCTAGGGCGAGCGCGGATTAACGGTTGCGTTGCGGATTTCTAGTGGGCCGGATTACGACGTTACAAAACCATCATAGCCGTTACAAATACCATCATACTAGTATACTGGTATGATGGTAGATATGTATGGTTATGATAGTCTAGGCCTATGTACAGGCATCCAAAAGTGACTCCCGTCCTGAGTTAATGTTATATATTTATCCCGCACCTTCCGGAATCCCCCCGCCGCGGCGGGGTCTTGCCGCAGGGATGAACCCCGCACCCTTACAAAGGTGCGGGGTGGATGGATATCATCAATCCTTTCCCAAGGGATTCAATACTCCGCGGTGAAGGTGCGGGATTTATTCAGCGTCCTTCTGCCAGAATATCTCCTGGCGAAGAGGACGTTGAATCTGTTGACTATATGATCTTTGCCTCGGGTTACGACTTTGCTTGAATAGAGTCTCGCAGGCGCTCTAAGGCCAGAACAAAGGCCGCGACGCGCAGTGTTGTTTTGTATTTCAGGTGCCGTTCCCAAATGGCACTGAAGCTTTGGCGCATAACGGGTTCTAGTTTTTTCAGCACTTCAGCTTCACTCCAGTATAGCCCCTGTTTATTTTGCACCCATTCAAAGTATGAAACTGTGACACCGCCGGCATTGGCCAGAATATCCGGCACGACCACTATTTTTTTTCGTTTCAATTTCTCATCAGCTTCTGGCGTGGTTGGGCCATTGGCGAGTTCTAAAACAATTTTTGCTTTAAGGCGGCCGGCATTTTTGCCGGTAATTTGGTGTTCCAAGGCCGCGGGAATCAAGATATCGCAAGGTATTTCCAAAAGTTTTCCATTGGCAACTGCTTTGTAGTTTGTGCCGTCGCAAACCGAGCCAATACAATACATATTGCCAATCAGGCCGCGGCTGTGTTTTTGCTCCATGACGTTTTTGGGATCCATGCCGCGGCGCCGCAAATCAACAATGCCGCCCTGTGAATCTGACAAAGCGATGATTTTATAACCGGCTTTATGCATAAGCTCGGCCATGTGATAACCGACATTGCCAAAACCCTGAATAGCCACGGTTGTTTTTTGGGGTTGTATTTTTAATTTTTTTACCAATTCTTCCAAAACATAAAAAGCCCCTTGGCCCGTGGCCGCTTCACGCCCGGCTGATCCGCCTATGGCAATAGGTTTCCCAGTGATTACGGCTGGCGCGGGCTGGCCGACGATCTTACTGTATTCGTCCATAATCCAAGCCATGATTTTTGGCGTGGTGTTGACATCTGGCGCGGGCACGTCTCGCTCCGGCCCGAAGACATCTTTCATGGCGCGCGTGAAAGAGCGAGTTAATCTTTCCAGCTCTCCAGCACTAAGTTTTTTGGGATCAACCGTGATGCCGCCCTTGGCCCCACCCATGGGAATACCAACCACGGCGCACTTCATGGTCATCCACAGGGCGAGGGCCCTTAGTTCATTCAAGTCAACCTTGGGGTGATATCTTAAGCCGCCCTTGTATGGCCCGCGGGCGTTAGAGTGCTGAACGCGGTAGCCGGTAAAAATCTTTAAAGAGCCATCGTCCATGCGCATAGGCAAAGACACTTCCACAACGCGCTCTGGGTTTTTTAGAATTTCCAACACGGCGGCATCAAGCGACATTGCGTCAGCCGCGATTTTGAGCTGCTTAAGAGCGTTTTGGAAAGCATTCATAATTGAAGTATCTAGTATTTAGTATTCAGTATGAGTACTAAGTTGGCAGGCCGATTTTGTGTTTGACTTCTTGAAGAGTGTTTTGAGCCACTTTGCGCGCTTTACTGGACCCGCTTTCTAAGACTGACATTAATTTTTTGGGCTGCTCTATGAGTGTCGCATATTTTTTTTGGAATGGCTTGAGCCCCTTAATAATATCTTTGGCGAGCACCGGTTTAAGCTCGCTGTAGCGAATTGATCCATCTTCATATGCGCGGCGGAACTTTTTTACTGTTTCTTCGCTGCTAAATTCTTGAAGCAGTTGGAATAAATTAGCCACCCCCGGGCTCATCTCGCCCGCCTTTGGCGGGGCCGTATCAGTGACCGCCCGTTTTATTTTTTGTTCAATGACAGCCGGCTGGTCATTTAAGAATATGCACCCAGCCGGTTCTGATTTGCTCATTTTACGCAGAGGGTTATCCAAGCTCATGAGCCGCGGCACGGCCGTGTGCAGTGGCTTTGGTTCGGGAAAAGTTTCGCCAAAGCGCCGATTGAAATTGCGGGCAATGGTTCGCGTGATCTCTAAGTGCTGATCCTGATCATCGCCAACCGGTATGATTGTTGATTTGTATATAAGTATGTCAACCGCCATGAACACAGGGTAAGTCAGAAGGCCGGTGTTTACCGTAAAGCCCTTGCGCTTGGCCATATCTTTGTATTGCGTCATTCGTTCAAGCTCGGGCACGGGGGTAATGGTGCTGAATATCCAAGCGAGTTCGGTGTGTTCAGGAATAAAAGACTGCAAAAAAATAGTTGATTTTTTTGGGTCCAAACCAGCCGCTAAAAAGCTAGCGGTCAAATCAAGAATCTGCGCGGTTTTTTCTTTTGGTTCATATGGCTCGGTCAGAGAATGAAGATCAGCCACAAAAAAATAGCAGTGATAAACGTTTTGCATGGCCACGAATTGTCTAAGGGCGCCGAGGTAATTTCCGATGTGCAGGGGCCCGCTTGGCTTAATGCCGGAAAGCGTGGTCTGTTTTTCAGTTTTAGAGATGGCGATCATAGTTTTATGAGGATACAGCTATCAGCAGTCTTTAGGCAAGGGGTCAGCCGCGCTTGAACATGGTAAATAGGCGGCTGGTGCGGTTCAAGCTTTGCTTAATGTGTTCCCGGGCGGTTCTGGTTTTGACAAAATCAAGCCAGTCGGGCGATGGCCGGGCGCGTTTTTTGTCCACGATAATTTCTACCATATCGCCGCTTTTCAGGGTAGTAGAAAGCGGCATCAGGCGGTTGTTAATGCGCGATGCCGCGCATTTGTTGCCAAGGTCAGTGTGAATATGATAAGCAAAATCAATGGGAGTGGCTTGATCCGGCAGGGTGATGACGTCGCCTTTTGGCGTGAAGACAAAAATGTTATCCGGGAAAACATCAATTTTAACCGATTCCAGATACTCGGCGGTGTCTTTAATTTCCTGCTGAAGTTTAATCAGTTCGTTTACCCAGCCGAGCGAGCGGTGTTTGGCGTCCAGCCGCGCTCCTTCTTTGGGTTTTTCTTTTTCCACGTAGAGCCAATACGCGGCCACGCCGTACTGCGCTTCTTCATCCATTTTTTTGGTGCGGATTTGGAATTCCACAATTTCTCCCGGGCCGACAATGACGGTGGTGTGCAGAGATTGATAGCCATTGGGTTTTGGCTGGGCGATGTAGTCTTTGATGCGGCCGCGCAATGGCTTCCAGAGCTGGTGAATAACGCCAAGCGCGGTGTAACATTCGGCCACGCTGTCAACGATGATGCGCACGGCAATGAGATCGTAAATTCTGGAAATGTCGCGGTCATGACGGAGCAATTTTTTGTACAAACTGTAAAGATGTTTGGCGCGGCCTTGAATACTGTATATTTTGAGATTGGATTGCTGGGTTAGGGCGTGGTGCAGAGTTTTGACAATGGACTTCAGGTTTTTTTCTTTTGACGGCGAAGTGGTGGCCATGAGCGTGGCCACCCAAGCGTAATCTTCGGGCTGGGTGTATTTAAACGACAAATCTTCCAGCTGGCCCTTGATTTCCCACATACCCAAACGGTGAGCGAGAGGCGCGAAAATTTCCATGCTTTCCAGAGCAATGCGTTTTTGCTTTTCCGGCGGCAGAGCGTCCAGCGTTTCCATGTTGTGCAGGCGGTCGGCAAACTTAATCAAAATAACGCGCACGTCTTTGGAGAGCGCCAAAAACATTTTGCGCAAATTTTCCACGTAGCGCTCCATGCCGCGATATTTTAATTTGCCAAGTTTGGTGATGCCCTCCACCAAACTGCCAACCTCGGCGCCAAAATTTTCTTTAATGTCTTCAATGGTGTAAGCCGTTTCTTCAGGCACGTCGTGAAGCAGACCGGCCTGAATAGTGGGGAGATCCACGCGCATGACGGTGAGGTTGATAGCCGTGGCCAGATTGTGCTGGATGTATGGAGTGTTATCAAGGCGTATTTGCCCGGCGTGCGCGCGGGCCGCGTAATCATAGGCCAATTTCACCATATCTAAATCAGCGCCGGGAAATTGTTTTTTGAGGATATTTAAGAGTTGCGCTAGGGAGAACATTGTGAATAGTGGGTAGTGAGTAGTGTGTAGTAAGTAGTATATTACGTTCAATTGTTATGTGCAAAAAGAGAAACCGCACCAGTGGTGGGCTGGTGCGGCTAAGGGGAAAGAGTCGTCCTGTTGTTTTGCTAGCTTAGGGCTGCTCTCTGCGCTGGAGTGGATCAAGCCCTATGGCTAGAAGTACCTCCATTCCTCCACATGCTTTCGCAATGACTCGTTGAGTGGCTGACCCAACAGCGTTGCG
>MGEP01000005.1:12608-13767 GCA_001791425.1 Candidatus Uhrbacteria bacterium RIFCSPLOWO2_02_FULL_48_12 | reverse complement strand
CCGACGTAAAACGATTTGTGCTCTCATACCGCAAGGGCTTCGAGGACATGATCATACAACACGCGGGCGATACTGAGGAAGACCGCGAGTATCAAGAGCTCGCCCGGGAGGCGTTGGAGTTAGAAGACGCCAACGACGCTCCTTTTGACGGTGCTGGCGATGACGGCGTCTGGGTTCCAGAAGGGTTCGACGCTCCGACCATTTTCGTTCATCACGGCACCCAAACGCTTGAGCAAATTGTCCGGGCGTTTATTCGCGGGTGTGGTATCCTTCTGGCAGAGTCCCCACAGCTGAAGAGGATCATCGCCGCAATATCGATAAGCTCAGAGCTGATCCTCGCGCGTGTCTCTTTGAGCGTGGCATTTGATGACTTCTGCCTAAGTCTCATCCCTCAACGACGAATGGTTTTTACCTCGTGTAAGAGCGCAAGATTGTTCGTTGCTTGCCTTCAGAAGGTCGACGCCATCCTCAATCCAAGCCCAGTCTCGGGTACTTCGGGGACAGCCTGATTTTTCTGCCATGGTTCAATAATGAGGCCGTCGAGTGCATAGCAAAGAACGCTATCGCGCTCGGCGGCCTCTTTCTTTTTTGAAAAACTATTTCTTAAAATCAAAAAACGCGATGGCGTCCCACAATGAGTTTAAGTATTTGCGGAGCCACCTCAACAGTGGCCGGTAGTTTAATGGTATAGGTATTTTCAGCAACCGCCGTACCCGTATTTGAGTTGGCGGCCAAGAGGGTGCCGCGGCGCAGAGGCACCAAACTTCTTTTTTTGCGGCGGCCCCACCAGCGCCCAGAGTCTGATTCAATGGTGGCTTCCAAATAACCGTCCTGGCAGTTTGTGTCTGCTCTAAGATTGGCGATGACGAGAGCGGATTTAGGATGCAGGGGTTCCAGTGTAAAGTTGTCTTCACAGCGCAGTAAAATAGGGTTATCAGCTTCTAGGATGGCCGCGGTTAAAAAATAATGTCCATTGATTTTGCCAAGATCTACCACCTCGGTTTTGCGGGCCGCGAGAATAGCCACTGACTCCAGCCCTTCTGATATGCCGAGAGCACTGGCCACATGACTGGGCTTGCCCAAAGGAATGATGCCGAGAGCGGTGTTGTTCGCGCCGTCCGGCATTAGCGCGTTGATGGCCGTAGCCACTGTTTGGTCG
>MGEP01000005.1:9778-12546 GCA_001791425.1 Candidatus Uhrbacteria bacterium RIFCSPLOWO2_02_FULL_48_12 | reverse complement strand
GCCCCTGGAGCCCGAGATCGGTTAGGCGCGTTTCAATGTCTGCGAGCTGGCGGGAATATTTTGGTTCGGCGAGCGCCGCGTCGTAGAGGTAGAAGTACATACAATCGTAAATCCTAAGCATTAATTTCTATACCCATACGAAAGTACGAAATCAATACGAATATACGAAATATCGTTTAATCCACGATATGCAATTTTTTCGTACCTTTCGTATTTTTTCGTAATTTCGTAAGCATATTTCGTATTTAGTTATTGTTTACCCCGTTAGAAATTAAACTACATACAATCATATCCTATACGTACCTTAAACGGAACAACCTTGTTTTCTTCATAACAATCATTGGTCATATTTCTAACGGGGTTTAGAGATTAGGAATTAGATATTAGAGCTTGCGCCGGGAGTGCGCCGAGCGCCGTTGTTTTCTTTGGGGCTGACCGGCTTGGCGCCTCCGCCCTCTGCTCCTCCCATAGCGCACTTACCGTTCAGGATTGCTCCTTCGGCCACGACAAGCGTTTTGGCAGCCACATCTCCGTCAACGCGGCTGCCGGGCGTGAGTTCCAGCCGGTCTTTGGCTATGATATTGCCCCTAACATGGCCCGCCACAATGATTGACCCCGCCTTAATACTCGCCTCAATTTGAGCGGTTTTTCCAATAGTTATGCTGTGCGCGGTAGATATGGTTCCCTGCACAATGCCGTCTATGACCATAGATCCTTCGCCGACAAAGTTGCCCTCAACGCGGACACCCTCGGCAATAATGGTCGTCCCCTCAAATTTTGATTGTTTTTGAGTAAACATAGGCCTAGTATTAAGTTATTAAACACTCAAATCCTATAACCTCTAAGGGCGTTTGTCAAAACCATAAAGTCGCGCTATTCTGCCATCATCACCCCCATCATATGCATCCTCGTAGTTTCAGCCCAAGGCTGACCCGCCTCGGGCGGGCAACAGATAAAATAGCGGAGTTTGTCCCGTACCATATGATGTGCTCCCATAGCTCAACAGGATAGAGCCGCGGACTCCTAAGCCGCAGATCTCCGTTCAAGTCGGAGTGGGAGCAGATGATTAATTAAAACATAGCTGTTTATGAAAGTTATTAAATATAATAAACTGATACGAGATAAAGTTCCCGGCATTATCAAAAAAAATAACGCTGCCTCAAAAATTAGCCGCTTGAACCGTAAACGATTTTTTGCGGAGCTAAAAAAGAAGTTGGTCGAAGAATCATTCGAACTGCAAAAAGCCAAAAACAAAAAAGAGTTCTTAAACGAGCTGGTTGATGTTTTAGAAGTTTTACGCAGCTTGGCCAGAGTTAAAAAAATAAGCTGGCGAGCAGTTGAAATTAAAAGAAAACTTAAAAACAAAGAGCGGGGCGGTTTTAGCAAACAGCTTTTTCTCAAAGAAGTGAGGGAGCAGCTCTGACCCACCCCATTAGAAAGACATGGGCTCATAGTAAAATGGTATTACGCACCCTTCGCATGGGTGAGGTCCGGGTTCAATCCCCGGTGAGTCCACATTTTAGAAAAGCGCAAGGAATTGGAAGCCGCCTCGCTTCGCTCGGCGGCCAATTTGTATTGAATTTTGGACGAAAAAATCAGTTGGCGATTCTGCATTTTGGGAAAAGAAAATTTTTGAAACGAAATGATCACCGCAAAAGCCCCCGGAAATGGTGGTTTTTGCTTTGCTATTGACTTTAGTATGATTATATACTATCATGGGAATTAGAATATGCCATGGTGGCTTGTTCACTACAGCGATCTTGGGGCCACTCAAGACGCAAAGAAGAAAGGAGCAGTGCCATGTCGAGTCTAGTTCTTTTAAATCGTGAAGGAGCCGTTGCTCGCAAGCTCCAGTTCGTCACTCTGCCGAGTGATTACGTCATCCCCGAAGAGATGACGCTGAGCTGGAGGATGGATCTTCATGCCTCATCGTCGGATCCTCTGGCGGGGTGGCGTGGCCCTCGAGAGCCGGTGGAAGCCTTCTTCTATCTCGGCAACGCACAGGGGCAAGTGTGCCGTGACGGATTCAGAGAGTCCGAAATGGACGAACAGCATCGTCTGCGCTTCGGCTCTCGGACTCTGACCGTCACCGTGCAGGGCACTTCGGCGAAGGACGTGATGGAGTTGCGGGAGCACATCCTGCATCTCATCCACTCGGGTGCCAGCTGGAGTGTCAGCAACGACCTGAACCCGAAGAAGGGACTCCTGCAGAGACTCAAGAAGATGGTGGGATGGTAGAACGTCCCTCCCAGTCTGGCCGCCTAGTAGCGAAAGCGAACGGCGGCCTTTTCATTTTTATGAATTTGAAAGAACAAAGAATTTGTCGCCAAAGCAGTAAATTTTTCAATCAATTTTTGTTGAAAAATTTACTGAATCGAGTTATTATTAACTCGATTAAAAACTTGAAATTGTCATCGGCGCGGCGGAGCTGCGATTTCAGAATTTCGCGGGGGGCTTTCCTCGCCGCCTTCGGCGGCGAAAACTGTCCGAACTATCTTAAGAATAGACCACTGCTTCATCAAGGCTCCCGCTTCGCTCGCGAAGCGAAGCAAGTCGCAGTGCAAGCACTTTTAATTGATAAATATGCTAAGGCGATCCAAAACTTCCGCCGCGTCCATATTTGCAATTTTTGGATACGGCGTGCCCCGTAATATTTTGCGTGACGATAATTACAGTCGCTATCTTGCCTTAGTGTTCAATACTGTCTTTGCCGCCGCCCGAGAACAGGGGGAGGATGCCCCGCTTGTTGTCTTTTGCGGCGGGCACAC
>MGEP01000005.1:1746-9757 GCA_001791425.1 Candidatus Uhrbacteria bacterium RIFCSPLOWO2_02_FULL_48_12 | reverse complement strand
GGGCCGTAAAGGGCTGGCGGCTTGTGGCAGAGCGAAAATCACTCTCAACGCTTGAAAATTTATTGCACCTTAGAATAGTGCTGGGTCAATATCATGGTCGGCCTCGCCGGGTTATCGTTTTTTGCGAGTATACCAGACATCAACGCATAAGGACTTTGTCTAAGAAAATACTTAAAGAGCGCGTCAGGGTTGTGCCAATTGATTTTGACCAATCTCCAAATAGGTACCTGCCGTTAAACTTTTTGCGCAGCAAAGAACGTGCGGGGCTGCGTCATTCTTTGCGGGCCCTGCAGAGTCAGCCCAATCTCAAAAAACATCACGCACTTTTTCAACAGAAACTAAACTATTTTAGAAAGAACCGGACGCGCGGCCACGCCAACGTCGTCTATGATTGGTGGTCGTACCAACTAAAAAATTTCAATGAGTGATGCGTTCGCCCCGCACCTTGAGGAAGCCCTCCCGCAATGAGAGATAAACACGGGGAGGAATGTGTTAATAGAACGCGGAGCGAAAAAGTCAGGGGCCGCCCCGTTAGAAATATCATTTCTAACGGGGTAAAGCCGTGGTGCGGGGTTCATAAATTTCGCCAACCAAAGCCGCCGCCGTTTTGCCTCGCCGCGCGCGGGGGCTTCAAAAAAAGGCAGGCGGCCGTTCCTGCGCTCGTTGACAATCATACAACCGTTGTATATACTATAGTTATCCTACGCCGCCGTATCTTCTTGGCTGTGTTCGTTACTTTGTGACCAAAAGAGGGGCCGGGGTATGAGACGGCCCCTCTGAACCATTGAAGCTTTGTAGGATTTCGTTTTTTTGCATTCATTTCTAATAAATAATTGAGCTCAATATGAAAACCATCATTAACATTAAGGCCGACAAGGAAACCAAACGACAAGCCCAAGAAGTGGCTCGTGAGCTTGGCGTTCCTTTAAGCACCGTGATAAATGCTTACCTGAAGCAGTTTGTGCGCAGCCGCCAGGTCGTGCTCTCGAGCGTCCCCCGCATGACGCCAGCCCTTGAAGCACTAATCGGGAGGGTCGAGGCGGACATTAAGGCGGGTCGTAATATATCCCCCGTCTTTTCTTCGGCAGAGGCAATGGATGAGTTCCTTGATGCAGTATGAACATCGTCCTACATAAGGACTTCATCAAGGCATACAAGAAATTACGGTCAGCACAAAGAGAAAAATTCAAAGAACGACGAAATTTGTTTTTAGAGAATCCGTTTCATCCCATTCTCCATAATCACTCGCTCCAGGGCCGTTTCTACGGATACCGCAGCATCAATGTAGCGGGCGATCTCCGGGTAATATACAAAATGATCTCAGAAGACACCTGCCTGTTCGTTACCATTGATACGCACAGCAATCTCTATCAATGATCGCATAAATTTCGCCAACCAAAGCCGCCGCCGTTTTGCCTCGCCGCGCGCGGGGCTCCTTCCGTCTGAGCTGATTGTTGCTTTTTAGATTATTTCTCCAAAAAACAGAGCTAAATAAGACACAAAATAAGTATCTCATTTGCATGGATTGTTAGATGTGTTGATACATGGCTTGGTGGCGTAGGTTGCGGAATATTAGAACCGCCTTGATGGAATTTTCTTGGTATTCAACCCTTCGGTTTGTGAAGAGTTGGCAATCAGGATTTATTCAATCCCATTTTTTGTTGCAACGTGCATCCCAGGAGCAAGCTGACCGCTCTGTTTCTCTAAAGAAAATGTTATTCTGTAATTGGAGCAGGGTGCGCTCGTACATACATTATCTTTATCATCCGTAGATATATAGGTATAAGGTGTTCCGCCAGGAGTACGATTCTCAGGCATTATTGGTAAATATGGTAACCCAGAGTTTGGACTATTGGGCATCGATTGAGGATTTTTGGGGCAAGCTGGCACAAATCCTGAGGCACTTAAACAGCCTCGCATCGGATTCATTACTTGGTCTACAACAGGATAGGTTTGATGATCTTCAAAATACAATTTGAGCATCGGCTGGATAAATTTTTGAATATCTTCCAGACGTAACCGATCTCTTGACTCCGCCTCTCTATTCCGCAAACGGGTCGTATACTTAGCGTTGCACCCAATCTGCAAACTCGCTTTTGCAATAATATCTCCCCACGCATTATCATCCTGCATAATGGTTTCTAGAATTTTATCATTTTCGGGCACCAAAGCAGAAATTGCAGCATCTACCTTAAATTGTGGAATTTTATCAGCAACAACATCACAGTGAGGAAGCGCTTTGTAATGCTGGAGCGAGGAAATAATATTTTTATCAAATAGTCCCGGCAAGGGCTCCAGGCTCGACAAAAAAGGCAATAAGTATTTCTCGGTTGTAATAACTCTTTTACTAGGATTATCTATTAATGTTGTATAATCCCACGTGACCGTTAGCGCAAGACCATCTTTCCAAGGACGATGAAGAATAATTCTTTGGTCTACGCCAGACCCCTGCCAAGGGAATACTGATTGATACCCAATCCATTGCTCCACTGAGTATGGCTCTGGATTATTATTAACAAAATTTAAAAATTTCTGCTCCTCGTCAGTCGAATACAGATCTGAAGGGAAAATAGAAATAGTTGCGCTCTCAGTAGTATCATGGCTTCCGCTCTCTTTGTTAAATGAAAGAGTGGGGTTAAATTTACTAGTCAAGTTATCTTTGATAACCCAATCGGTGGGATAATTTAAAGAAAGTTTATACGATTGATTTTGATAGACTTGCCAGCCGTTCTCGGACTTCTGACTTATAAAAGTATTATTACGATAAATGTAATATCCACCAATGAGCAAAACTACGCCAATAACAAGACCGACAACAATCGCAACAAATTCTTTTGAGCTTTTCATATTTTGATTATACCATCGTACCACAAAAAAAAGAATATGGCGGTTCTACGCCCCGCTCTCTTAATATACAAATCTCTTTTTCTATAAATTTTCCCCTCCTTCGCATCCTTCGCCCCGAGCTCAGGTCGAGGGGAAAGCCACGGGTGTAAACCCGCGGGGCTCCACTAACTGAACCTACCACCCCGCAGCGTGCACCCCCGAGCTGATTATTGCTTTTTAAATTATTTGTGATAGGGTGGTTGTATTGGCTAAGGGGGTGATTAATGTTCATAAGGAAAAATAGAAAAAAGGAGAGAGTTATGCCGTGGACCCAAAAAAGAGGACTCACCAGTCTAGTGGCCGAGCTCGCGCGGGAGGAGCCAGACCTTGATCTTGAGATACTGCGCTCAGTCATGTTGTCTGCCAAAGAGCCCCTGCGGGGGTGGCTCGAGGGCGACCGGGCATTGATGCTGGCTGTGCTGGATGACTGGATTCGGAGCTATCTTAGTTCGGTCAAGAGGGTGGCGAAGGAGGCGGAGTATTGGGTTCACTCTGACAAGTGGCACTCGCCGTTTTCATTTGTTGTTATATGCAAGCGGTTCGAGCTGGATTCAGAGGCCGTGCGCACGGCCTTGAAGCACTTGCGAGAGCAAATGGACGCGGCGAATCAGAAATAATTCCATTAAGGAATTACGGGGTTTGGATACACAGACCCGTCACAAGGAAGTGGCGGGTCTTGACAGTTTTTCGTTGTTGATATACCATGCGACAATCGCCCCGAAAATCGTCGGGACGTTTTTTAAAACAAGCTAAAGAACGGCTTGTTTTGTGTACCTTGACAGTGGGGAATAAAGAGAGAGGAGGAGAGGCAATGGGTTAGAAACCAGAGAAGAAAGAGGGAAAATGGGAATTTCAGGTCCAACCAATGTTTGCCACAACAGAAAAACAGAAAGAAGGAGAAGTGCATGAAACGAATTTCTATCGCAATTTGTGCGATTTTGCTCATGCTGGCGCAGTGGTCGCTGGCGCGGGCGGCCACAGGAGACCTCGTAGCGTCGGTTGTGTTCAGTAACGACTGCAGTCTTGGCGTGGGTGTTGCTTACGACGGCACAAACCTTTGGTACTCGTGCTACGGCGGATCACCAAATCTTCATCGCGCCAATCCCCTGACCGGCGCTGTTGACGCGTCTTACACAATTCCGGCCACTGGCCTTGGCGCGTTGTCATACGACGCCACGCGCAATGTCATTTGGGCTGGCGGCGATTCAGATGCCGTGTATCGTATTGACTTGGACGCCGGCAAGAATGTCACAGGGTCAGTGCTGGCTTTCCATA
Organism: Candidatus Uhrbacteria bacterium RIFCSPLOWO2_02_FULL_48_12; assembly: GCA_001791425.1. GTDB lineage: Bacteria > Patescibacteriota > Patescibacteriia > GWA2-46-9 > GWA2-46-9 > GWA2-46-9. The sequence continues at coordinate 5,596 of MGEP01000005.1, read as the reverse complement.
CCGGCGACTTTTGCGGGCTGGACGACGGCTTGGCTTTTGACGCCAACAACGTGGCTGATCCCAATGACGACGTCATCTACTACAGCGACGACTGCTGGACAACCACCATTGTCTCCTACGACTTGACCGGCGCGGTGGTAGAATCATTTCCTTTCATCGGCACTGGCGGCCACAACAGCGGTCTTGGCATCGGCGGCCAGCTGCTCTACGAGGCCGATGTCTTCAATCCTGTCCAGAGCGTCTGGGTGATTGACAAGGTGAGTAAGGCCCTGCAATTCACGTTTTCCACGAACGTGCCGGGCGAGCCGAACTTTCATCCGGAGGATCTGGAGTGCGACACCAACACGTTTGCCGGTGCCGGTAAGCATGTCATGTGGTCCAAAGAGGCGTACTCGCCCGCGCGGGCGCACGCTTTTGAGATTCCTTTTGGGACGTGCGGCATTGGCGGACAGCCAGCGGCTTGCGGTGACGGCAATCTTGATCCAGGCGAAGAGTGCGATGACGGCAACACCACGAACGGCGACGGCTGCTCCTCCGACTGCCAGTTGGAAAATCGGCCGCCGGATTGCTCTGCCGCCGCGTCGAGTATGGCAGAACTCTGGCCGCCGAATCATAAACTTGTTGGTGTGTCGGTGAATGGCGTTACAGATCCGGACGGTGATCCGATTTCAGTCATCATCACCGGCATTGCTCAGGACGAACCCTTGAATACTGTGGGCGACGGCAACACTTGCCCGGATGGCGATGGTGTGGGCACTGACACGGCCTTGCTTCGGGCGGAGCGGTCAGGCACGCCCAAGGTGCCGGGTGACGGTCGCGTTTACCACGTGCTGTTCAGCGCCAGCGACGGCAATGGCGGCACGTGCGACGGTGCGGTAACCGTTTGCGTGCCGCACGACCAGCGACCCGGGCACGTGTGCGTAGATCAAGGGCCGATCTACGACTGCACAGTTTGCCCGTAAGTAATCTAAGTCTCTCCTCCACCCCACACCCGTACTTGCGCCAGGGAGGGCGCCAGTGCGGCCAAACAAAGTACACACCCAAACACCGGCCGGTCTTAAAACCATCGGCCGGTTTTCTTTTATATTTCTATTTCAGAGTCTCGCTTATTGTGATAAAGTGAACTCATGAAAATACTTAACGCAGAAAAACTTGCCGTCAATCAAGCTCGCCGTGCTGTTTTAGCCATGGCCGAGGCCGGTCTTCAGGCCGTGGATACCCGAGCGGCCACGAGAGCGTCCATTAAACTTGAGGACAATCGTTTGCGCGTCAATGATCAGACTTATTCGCTTGTGGGCACGAAGAGGATTTTTTTAGTGGGGGTTGGCAAGTGCGCCATTGAGGCGGCCGCGGTACTGGAAGAAATTTTAGGCCCCAAACTTTTTGACGGCATTGTTTTAGGTATTGATGACGGCGAAACTCCGAAATTAAAAAAGATCAAAGTGCTTTTGGGCACCCACCCCATGCCCACGGAAAAAAATGTTGCCGCGGCAAAAGCCATTGTGGCCATGCTTGATAGTCTTACAGAAAATGATTTGGTTATTATTGTTGTGTCGGGCGGTGGTTCTACTTTATTGTGTTTGCCAGAAGCGGGAGCGAGTTGTGTTGAGGAAGGGCTGGTGCTAAAGCAGCTTTTCCGAGCCGGTGCTGATATTCGGGACATTAATATCATCAGAAAACATCTCTCACTCGCGCGCGGCGGGTATTTGGCCAAATATGCTTATCCAGCCCAAGTTATCTCTCTTATATTTTCAGACGTGCCGGGTAACGACATAGAATATATTGCTTCTGGCCCAACCGTGAAGGATGTCACGACCGTAAAAGACGCTAACGCCATTTTGGTTAAGTACAAAATTTTGCAAGCCTGCGGTCTTAAGCACTGTGGTCTGGTGGAGACGCCCAAAGAAGGCAAGTATTTTTCGCGCGTGCAAAATATTTTGTTTGTCACCAACCGACTGGCGCTTGAGGCCATGGTTGGCCAGGCCAAAGCACTGGGATATCAGCCGACTATTTGCACAGACAGCTTAACTGGGGAAGCCAGAGAAGTCGGGGTCAGGGTGGCGGCCGAACTGAAAGACTCCGCGCCCAAAAGCGTTCGGCTGTATGGCGGCGAGACAACCGTTACTATCAAGGGCCATGGTCAGGGCGGGCGCAGTCAGGAGCTGGCTCTCGTCGCGCTTCACTCAATTCAGCCAGGGGAAGTAATCATGGCTTTTGCTTCAGACGGGCGCGACAACACTGACGCGGCTGGCGCGATTTGTGATACAATGATTAAAGAGCGAGCGGCAAGGATGGGGTTAGACCCCAATGTCTTTCTCGAGAACAACGACAGTTATTCTTTTTTTGAAAAAACAGGCGGCCACATTATTACCGGTTACACCGGCTCAAATGTGTCTGACCTGCTTATTGCCTTGAAGGAATAATGAATTAGGAATTATGAATTACGAAACATGCTTACGAAATTACGAAACTATACAAAAGGTACGAAAAAGCTACGCATTCACCCACCCAACCAATTTCGTACATTCGTACTATTTCGAACTTTCGTATGGTTCTAGAAATTAGTGTTTAGAATTTAATATTTTAAAACATTGAATTATGGCAACAAAACTAATACTTTGGATGGAAGAAGTCGGCATTAAAGATGTGGCGCGCGTGGGCGGCAAAAACGCCTCGCTGGGAGAGATGATTCAGCGCCTTGGGCCAAAGGGCGTCAAGGTGCCTTCTGGCTTTATTGTGACAGCCGAGGCCTATAGGTATTTTTTGAAGGTCACTGGCTTGGATTTATTTATTGCCGCCACGCTCAAGGGTCTGGATACGCGCGATCTAAAAGATTTGGCGCGGCGGGGCGCTCTCATTCGTGAGCGCATTAAGCGCACAAGTTTTCCAAAAGATTTAGAAGAGGCCATTCACGCGGCTTACCGCCAAATGGAAAAACGTTATGGGCGCAACATTGATGCAGCCGTGCGCTCCAGCGCCACGGCCGAAGACCTGCCGGGCGCGAGCTTTGCCGGCGAGCACGATACTTATCTTGGCATCCGCGGAGCGGGCAAAGTCGCCCGGGCCGTGCGCGCGGCCATGTCTTCTTTATTTACTGATCGGGCCATTTCATACCGCGTGGACAAGGGGTTTAAACACACAGCCGTGGCTCTGTCTGTCGGCGTGCAAAAAATGGTGCGCTCTGACCTTGGCGTTTCGGGCGTGATTTTTACGGTGGACACTGAATCAGGATTTCGCGAGGTGGTGGTGGTCACTGGTTCATGGGGCCTGGGCGAGATGATTGTGCAGGGCGAAGTCACGCCGGACGAATTTTTGGTTTGGAAGTCGGGTCTCACTGCCAAAGAAAAAATTAAGCCGATTATCAGCAAGCGCCTCGGCGACAAGTCGCGCAAAATGATTTACGCGGCCATGGGTAAAGCCAAAACCACAAGAATTGTTAATTCGTCAGCCAAAGAGAAAAGCAGTTTTATCTTGACCGATCAGGAGATTTTGAAACTCGCCCGCTGGGCTAAGATTATTGAAGATCATTATTCCAAAAAAAGCGGCCGCTGGTCGCCCATGGATATAGAATGGGCCAAAGACGGCCAGAGCGGCGAACTGTTTATTGTGCAGGCGAGACCAGAAACCGTGCACGCCAGGAGGGATTTTTCAAAAATCAAAGATTATATACGTCTGGAAGAAGGGGCATCTTTGGCTAAAGGAATATCAGTGGGGAGCTCTATTGCCTCGGGCAAAGCGCGCGTCATTCTTGACGCCAAGCACATTGGTGAATTTAAAAAAGGAGAAATTTTAATAACCGGCATGACTGATCCGGATTGGGAGCCGATTATGAAAATCGCCTCAGCCATTA
>MGEP01000005.1:0-1718 GCA_001791425.1 Candidatus Uhrbacteria bacterium RIFCSPLOWO2_02_FULL_48_12 | reverse complement strand
CGCCGCCATCGTTAGCCGCGAGCTAGGCATTCCAGCCGTGGTTGGCTGCGGCGAGGCCACGCGCAAAATCCAGACTGGCGAGATGGTCACCGTGGACACGAGCGGCTCTGACGGCTTGGTGTTTAAAGGAGCGCTCAAGTTTAAGGTGGTGGAGCACGACATTAAAAAATTGCCGACTCCCAAAACCCATATTATGATGAATATCGGCACACCGGAAATTGCTTTTGAAAAATCTTTTTTACCCAATCGTGGAGTGGGCCTCGCGCGCGAGGAATTTATTATTGCTGCGCACATTGGCATCCACCCCATGGCCCTCTTAAACTATCGCGCCCTCTCACCCAAGCTCAAAAAAATTATTGATAAAAAAACACGCGGCTGGAATAATCGCGTTCAATATTACGTGGACAATTTAGCTTTTGGCATTGCCAAGATTGGCGCGGCTTTTCATCCGCATCCGGTCATTGTGCGCTTTTCTGATTTTAAGACCAATGAATACAGGAGTCTCTTGGGCGGCGAGCGCTACGAACCAATGGAAGAAAACCCTATGCTTGGCTGGCGCGGCGCCTCGCGTTATTATGATCCGAAATTCAAAGACGCTTTTCAGTTAGAATGCCGCGCCTTGAAAAAGGTGCGCGATGAAATGGGCTTAACAAACGTTATTCCCATGGTGCCTTTTTGCCGCACGCCCGAAGAAGGGATGAAGGTTTTATCAGCCATGGCCGAGGGCGGCTTAGTCACGCGAGCTGTAAAGAATAAATTCGGCCAGAAGTTGTCTGCCCTGGTTCCAGTCTACATGATGTGCGAAATCCCATCTAATGTTTTGCTGGCGGATAAATTTTTGGATATTTTTGACGGGTTTTCCATTGGCTCCAACGACTTAACCCAGCTCACCCTTGGCCTTGATCGCGATTCAGGCATTGTCAGCCACGTGGCCAATGAAAAAGATCAGTCGGTAAAGTTATTAATCGCCGCGGTCATCAAACGCTGTCGGGAGCGTAAAAAATATATTGGCATTTGCGGTCAGGGCCCTTCAGATTATCCTGACTTTGCGGCTTTCCTCATTGAAGCCGGTATTGAAACTATGTCTCTGAACCCCGATACCGTGGTTAAGACTACCGTAGCCATTGTTAAAAAAGAGATCTCTCTCAAGCGTCGTCGGAAATAGCAGATATGAGCAAGATTGCTGAGACAAAAGTTAGAAAAATTTTAGACTCGCGCGGCGAGTGGACGCTGGAAGTGGCGGTGGTGACGGATAGCGGCCTGCCAGCGGTTGTTTCCGTGCCGCGCGGCAAGAGCCGCGGCAAGTATGAAGCGGCCTCAGTGTCGGTTGACGAAGCAGTGCGCAACATTGAAGAGGTTATTGCTCCGGCCCTAAAAGGTTTTGACCCCAAGGATCAGCAGAAGATTGACCGGCGTCTTATTGAATTGGACGGGACGGCCAATAAATCAGGGCTGGGGGGCAATGCCGTTTTGGGGGTGTCTTTGGCCTGCGCGCGCGCGGCGGCCGTCAGTCAGCAAATCCCGGTCTGGCGGCATATTCGTGAATTGATTAATTTGCCCGCGCCCACCGGCCCGCCTCGTCTTTTCATAAATGTTATAAATGGCGGTCTGCACGCAGGCAACAATTTAGATTTTCAAGAATATTTAATTATCCCAAAAGTATCAACCATGACCGAAGCCGTGCGGTTGGGCGACCTGGCCTATATTTCCCTGCGGGA
>MGEP01000004.1:5488-11308 GCA_001791425.1 Candidatus Uhrbacteria bacterium RIFCSPLOWO2_02_FULL_48_12 | reverse complement strand
ATCCCTGTCGCGAGGACAGAGATTTTCTCATGGCTCCGGGGGTGGGACTCGAACCCACGACCAAGTGATTACATTTGACCCTACTGTTACCAATAGGAATGGACTATCTCATCGCCTGTTCTAGGCGCTGGGCGCTATCTGTAAGATTATTGTTGGGACTCACTTACTAGTCTCTACACCTTCCTTGGCACCTGTGCCCGCCAAGGATTGGCTCGGGATTATCCTTTGACAAATTATCAATCTTGGGACTTCCCCGAGTTCACCCAGTTTTCACCCACGCATTCCTGCGCGGGGCTGCGATTACGCCGGCATGTATTTCACGATGACAATTGGCGCATAATAAAACGCACTTATCAAGCTCTTTTCTTACCCTTTCCCATGATCGAGTAAGGCCATCCTTTGAAACACCAAAATCTTTCGAGTTGGTATCGAGATGGTGAAAATCAAGTGCATCTATGCTTCGACAATAACTACATGACATACACTTTCCGCCGAGATATTCGACCGCCATAGTCTTGATCTTTTTTCGCCTCTTGACTACGGCCGCTTTGATATATTCTCGACGATCGGCGTAGGTTCTTTTCCTCTTCATATATAGGAATTATGCCACAGTCACCTGCTCTACCGCTGAGCTACCCCGGAATATAAAAATAAATCAAAGAACAAATATGGCGCTAGTTTAGCACCTAAATAATTTTGACGCAACTTTTGACTATTATTTACCCAAATAATCAGCCCAGCGTTTTGGTTGACGCTTTTGCCAAACGCCGCTTTGATAAGCGTGCGCGGCAATAAGGGGCAAGGCGAGGGTAGCTTCGGCGTAAACCATTTGTTCAAACGTTGTTTCCACCTTGCCCCACGAACTCGCCTCTTTGAGGGTTGAGCTGGAGCAGGCGCCGTCGCGAACGTCAGCCACAGTTATTTGCACAGCGTATTTATGCATAGGTACTTCTTTACCCAGCACTTCGGCGGCCACCACTGTATCTTGCGCGAAATTCTTAGGCACGCCGCCGCCAATCATTAAAAGCCCAGTTGTCGGCGCGGCCATTTTTATTTTTGTGAGTTCCAGAAAATCTTTAACTGAATCAATGGATATGTGTTTATCAGGATGATGATGCTGATGATAAACCAATCCAAACCCCGCGCTGGAATCTGAAAAGGCCGGGCAAAAAATCGGCACGCCGGCCTCGTACGCCGCCTCTACCAGCGAATCTTTTTTCTTGGCTCCTCCTTCGGCCAAGTACTGGCCCATCAACTGAATAAATTCTCGCGAAGAATACGGCTTTGGCGGAAGGCCATCGGCAATTTTAGCAATAATAATATCGCACTCTTTCAACTCATCTTCATCAATAAAAGTGTCATAAATGCGATCAATGTGGAGCTCGCGGAGTTCATTGTCGTCAGCAAAAGGCGTACCAATATAATGTTTAAACCCTAGGGCTTCAAAAAAATCCATGTCCACGATGCTCGCGCCGGTGGCCACCACCACATCAACCATTTTGTTTTTCACCAAATCAACATAAACCTGCATACAGCCAGCGGCGCTGGTGGAACCGGCAAGCGTCAAAATTACCGTCCCCTCTTTTTCGCTAAGCATCCTCACATAAATATCCGCGGCGCGCGCCAGATCGCGCGACGAAAACGACATCTTTGACATCGCCCCCACTAGATACGAGGGATCAATCTTCTTAAAATCAATGTGCTCCACTGGCGTTTTGAGAAGCTCTTGTTTGGTCATAACTTAAAACCTTATGGCTTATAGCTTACGGCCTACAGCTCAATTTAGTAGTCCTTCAACCGCTTAATCCCTTCATACTTCTGAATTTTTTCCAGGGCCTTGGCTTCAATTTGCCTGATGCGCTCGCGAGTCACGCCGAATTCGTTACCTACCTCTTCTAACGTGTGGGCTACGCCGTCAATCAACCCAAAACGCATTTCCAAAATTTTTTGCTCCCGCGGGGTTAATTCTTTAATAACATCGCGCACGTAATCTTTAAGCAGCTGCAGAGCGGCCGCCCGGTCAGGCGTAATGTTTTTCACGTCTTCAATGAAATCTTCCAGCGTTGAATCTTCGTCATCTTCGCCGACAGAAGTTTCCAAAGAAATCGTATCTTGAGATATTTTAATGATGTGGCGAATTTTTTCAATGGGCTCTCCCATCTCGGCGGCAATTTCTTCGGGCAGTGGCTCGCGCCCCAAATCTTGAATTAACTGCCGTTCAATCTGCTGAAACTTATTTATTGTTTCCACCATGTGCACGGGAATGCGAATAGTGCGCGATTGATCGGCCAAGGCACGCGTGATGGCCTGCCTAATCCACCACGTGGCGTAGGTGGAAAACTTATAGCCCTTGCGATACTCAAATTTTTCTACGGCCCTAAAAAGGCCGATGTTGCCCTCTTGAATTAAATCCAAAAGCGAGAGGCGCTTACCGGTAAATCTTTTGGCAATAGACACGACCAAACGCAAATTAGCTTCAATCAATTTCTTTTTGGCCTCTTCGTCTCCTTTTTCTTTGCGTTTGGCATAAGCAACTTCTTCTTCAGCGGTTAAAAGCGGCACTTTGCCGATTTCTCTCAAGTACATCTGAATTGAATCAGCGGAAATGTCAGATAAATCAAGCCGCCGCTTATCAACCGGCGTGCCAATTTTTACATTCATCTCTTCCTTTTTAACCCGGCCATGAAGATCAAGAATATTTACTCCCATAGCCACAATGCCAACACCCATATCTTCCAGAGTGTCTAAAAACTGCTCATAATCTTCCAGATATTCTTCAACTTCCGGAAAGACATAAGTAATTTCTGTTTCCGTCACAAAGGCGCGAGAACGTCCCTTGACTATTAAACGCTCCACGGCCGCCTGATCTGGGTGGCGCTCAAGCGGCGCGGCCGCTTTTTGCGGCCGTCGTAAGGCACCCGCCTTTTTGCGCGCCCCAGACACAAGCGCCCGGCGCAATGCTTTTTTTGCCGAACGAGCAGTTCTTGGGCGGCCTCTTGTTTTTTTGAGTTTACGTTTCATAATTATTTGCGATTGCTGTTTTTATTATTATCCATCTTGGCTAATTCCGCGCTAACGGTTTGAAATTCTTTAAACAAAGAAGCCAAGCGATCCTCGTCTTTGGCCGGCGACTGTTCAATTGACCTAATATCATTTTCTAATTTCTGAAGAATAACTCTAAGGTGGCCCCTCTTTAAACGATTAACCGACGAAAGAAGTTCGCGCTCAATCTCCAATGGCGTAAAATCAGAAAATTCTTTATCAGCCAAGAGGGCAAGCACTGACAATTGTTCGGGGCTCACGCCATTTGCCGCATTCTTATTAAGATAAGCGGCAAATTCCTGCCCCAGCCAATCAATCTTATCATTTCCCCCTTGTTCAGTAAAGAAAACCACCATCTCTCTGTACAGCGCTGCGTATTCCGGAGAAATCATTTCCGGAGTGGTGACCGCGGCCGCGTAGCCCATCTGCGCCGGCGCCGCGATAAGACCGGCCAAAAGCCGCTCGCTTTGCGCCCATCGGCTGTCTTTAACGGGCGCCGAGGCGGCCGGGACAGCATTGGCCGCCCTCTGAACGCTCCCGCCCCCGGCCGACGGCTGGCGCTCCAGCGCCTCTCTTAAATACCGCTCCTGCACCTCAACCAAATTGGCAAGTTTTTTTAAATAATGGCTCATGGCCACCTGATCCGGCAAGCGGCCGATTAGCGGCAAGATCAGCTTGGTCACGCGCTGTTTATCTTCCAGCTTGGTCAGGTCATATTCCGTGGCGGCGCGCCGAAAATAATGCTCCAGCATTGGCTCGGCTTTGGCAATGGCCTCCAGCCAAAGTTTGGGATTAGCGCGAATGCACTCATCCGGATCTTTAAAGCGTTTACCGTCTGGACGAAGCGGCAAGCTGATCAGCGAAACTTGACAGCCCTCTGACAAAACTGTGGCTAACCCGCGCCAGGTGGCGGATTCGCCGGCCGCGTCCGCATCAAAAGCAAAAGCCAAGTTATCAGTGAAGCGCTTGAGCAAACGCACCTGCTCCACGGTCAAGGCCGTGCCCGAAGACGCCACTACATTTGCCACATCAGCTTCATGCGAAGCAATGGCATCCATGTTCCCTTCAACAACGATGGCCAAATTCTGCTGTTTAATTGCGGCCTTGGCTTTGTCTAAACCATAAAGCACTTGCCCTTTGTGATAGAGCAGGGTTTCCGGAGTGTTGACATATTTTGCCTCGGTTGCGCTGGCCGACAAAATTCGTCCGGTCGCGCCAATGACTTGCCCCTGAGTGTTAGCGATTGGAAACATCAGGCGATTGCGAAAACGGTCATAGGCCGAGCGCCCGCGCGTCTCCATTTTGCGAACAGCCACTCCGCTTTTGATCATTTCTTCTTCTTTGTATCCTAGCTTCACAAGATGGTTAATAAGCGCCTCCCATGAATCCAGCGCGTAACCCAAGCGCCAAGCGCGAATTGTTTCCGGCTTTAACTTTCTTTCTTCCATAAAATAACGCCGAGCAGTCTCAGCCGCTCTTTCCTGCCACAATACCTCTGACCAAAAGGACACGGCGGCCTCAAGAAGATTAAACATTCGCTGGCGCTCACTGCGAATGGCCGGATCTTCAAATTTAATCTGCACGCCCGCTTTGTCGGCCAAGAGGCGCAGGGCATCGGGAAATTCCAAACCCTCCTGCTTCATGATAAAGCCGAAAATGTCGCCCCCTTCGCCGCAACCAAAACAATGCCAAATCTGCTTGGCCTTGGAAACCATGAACGACGGCGTACGCTCCTCGTGAAAAGGACAGCGCGCCCGCCAGTTGGCGCCGGCTGGTTTTAAGGGAAAGTACTCGCTAATAACGTCAATAATATCCAAACGCGATTTTATTTCCTCTGTGGGAGACATAATTATTGTGTGTGAGAGACAACTAAATTTTTTGCGTGGCCAGGGCCACAGCAGCCGCCACCGCGGCATAGCCGCGATTGTATTGATTATGGCCGGAACGAGCGCGAGCTTGCGCCACATTGTTGGCCGTGATAACGCCAAGACCGATTGCCACGCCTGTATTTAAACCAACTTGCAGTAGCCCAGATGTGACGGCGCTCGCGAGATGCTGATCATGACTTGTTTCGCCCTTGATGATTACCCCCAAACAAACAATGGCGTGCCAGCGCTTGGTTTTAGCAAGGCGCATGGCAAGTTGCGCCACCTCAAATGAGCCAGCCACGTGATAAACCGCGACATTCTTGAGATCGCTGTCTTTGGCGGCTCTTAATGCCCCAGCCAGAAGTCCTTTGGTGACTGACGCATTGAAATCAGCAACCACCACAGCCATCTTAAAACCGCGAGGCGCGATATTGGTAGTGATTTTTTTAACTGCTCGCCGCATGAATATAACGCGCAAGAATATCAAACTCAATATTGACTTGACTGCCTTTGGTTAAAGTTCTTAACGTCGTGTGCTGAAGTGTATAGGGAATAAAGGCCGCGGTAAAGCAATCACGCTGAACGCCAACAACCGTCAAACTAACACCGTCAACGGTTATGGATCCCTTGGACGCGACCAGACGTCTAAAACTGGCAGGAAATAAAATTTTGACCACTGTCCCACCTTTGTCTTTTTTAACATAATTAATCTTGCCAACAGTATCAACGTGGCCCAAAACAAAATGCCCGCCATAGGGCTGACCATGCTTTAGGGGCAATTCCACATTCACTCTATCGCTTTCTTGAAGACGCCGCAAGGTAGTATGGCGCAATGTTTCCGGCATGATAACAATATTGTACAAACCCCTGGCCGCTGAGGCGATAGTGAGACAAACGCCATTAATGGCCA
>MGEP01000004.1:5280-5458 GCA_001791425.1 Candidatus Uhrbacteria bacterium RIFCSPLOWO2_02_FULL_48_12 | reverse complement strand
GAATTGATAAAGATACGGCCGCATTCTCTCGTAATGCTTGACGGCGACGGACTATTCCCTGATGAGTGATTATGCCGGTGAACACAAAAAAATAAACTCAAAACTAAAAACGCAAAACTCAAAACTTTTCTAATTTCATAAAGCGCCGGGCGGCGAGTATGTCTTTTTTAATTTGCGC
>MGEP01000004.1:1509-5243 GCA_001791425.1 Candidatus Uhrbacteria bacterium RIFCSPLOWO2_02_FULL_48_12 | reverse complement strand
CTGATTTTTTTGATGAGTTCCATGGTCAGATAGCGGCCATAGATATTTTTGCGCCAGCCCAAAATATGAATCTCAACCTTGCTGCTTACGCCAATAATCGCCAGTGATGGAAAACGCTGGGAGCCAAGTTTGGCTGTGCCAACATACACGCCCGAGGGCACGGGATGATAGCGAAAATAGTGGCGCGCAATATTGGCTGTCGGATAACCAAGCGTTCGCCCCCAGCCGCCGCCTTTGACCACCCGTCCGCGAAGTTCTAATTTAACCATTGTTAATCAGTATAGCGTTTGATGCTCTTTTTTGCCAAACGTGTTTGCTTCGTATAGTATACACTTATGACCAAAATTCGTATTTTTGCCGCGGCCGTCATAGCGGGATTTACTTTGTGGACGCTCTTTAGCGCGCGCGTGCCTCAACTTAATAACGACCTTCTTCTTGCGACCAACCAAAATACAGACGAACAAAGAAGCGCTGTGGCCGAGAAGGTGATACCGCTTGCGAATCAAATAGCCGCCCCCCTCGCAGATAAAATTAAATCCGTGGCAGCGCCGCCTCCAAAAGAAAGCTCAAAACCTCGCCCGGTGCCCTTCACGGCCCAAGCGCCGTTTGGCGACTGGCAAGACCCCAGACAGCAAGACGGCTGTGAAGAAGCAAGTTTGGTCATGGCTTGGCACTGGCTCCAAAACACGACTTTTACCAAAACGCAGGCCTTAGAAGAAATCCTCGCCCTTTCAAAGTTTGAGGAAGAAACAATCGGTGAATGGCGCAGCACCAATGCCGCTGACACGATAAGAATTTTTCGCGAATACTATCACTATGACAATATAGCGGTGCAATACGACATTTCAAGCGACGACATAAAAAAATCGCTTGAGACGGGGAATCTAGTGCTCGTGCCAACCGACGGCCGTAAATTGGGCAATCCCTATTATCGCCAACCCGGCCCGCCAGAGCACATGCTGGTAATCTTTGACTACGACCAAAAAACTGATGAATTTATCACCAATGATCCTGGCACGCGGCGCGGCCAAAATTACCGCTACAAAAGCAATACAGTTATGAACGCTATTGTAGATTATCCCACTGGTCACCGCGAGCCAAATCCAAATCCGCAAACAGCCATGATTGTTATCGCGCCAAAACCTTAAACGATGAGCTTTTTAAACTCCTCCACCATTGGTACCGGCTCGGGATCAATTCCGTAAATCTCGGCCAGAGCCAGAGATGTCCAATCAGCCAGCAGTAGTGAAGTAAATATTTTTTCTAACCGCGATTGCCCAGACAAATTTACGACCTCCACCGGCAATCCCCTGTCTGCATACATCTTTTGCAGAACCGCCATTCGTTTAATGACACGCGGATTGTCTTCGTCGTCTCGCAAGAAAATAAAATGGAATTTTTCTAAAAGCATCCTGCGTGTAGACACATCTCCGCCCGAGGCGCCGCGCCAGCCGTCGGGCAGGGATCCGCCTTGGGCGGAAAATCCGTTCATTTCATGATGGTTTAATTCCGGCAACACGTTCATAAAAGCTGGTATTTTTGTATTTTCCGTAAATTTCACCTTCCAATTATTCGCCACGGCAAAATTTCGACTTGATGAATATATTACTGGCACACGACCCGTTAATTTTTTAGCGAGCGCACGGCCCGTGCCCTCGGTTCTATCCGGTTTAAGAATTGACGCAAGAGCAGAGGATTTCTGAAGATCGGCCTCATCGCCCATGAGTTTCATAAGCGACATGAACATAAAACCAATGGCTGATCTGGGCTGAATGCCGGTGTCTGGCAAAACAATATATGGGACATTGTGCTCTTTGGCTAAATCAATCAACTTTCCACCCTTAGCAATGACAGCGACTGATAAATTATTTTCTTTAGCGGTGTTAAATGCGTCAATGGTTTCCTCGGTGTTGCCTGAATATGAACAGATAATAATCAAGCGATTATTTAAATCGCTCAAAACAGGCAGCCCATAGTCGCGGTGAACAACAATATCCAGCTCCGGCTTCCATGCCTTGAGCACATCGGTGGCGTGATTAGACCCGCCCATGCCGCAAACGACAAATTTAGCGGCTGATTTGAGCCCTCCCTTATTCTCAATCGTCGGTTTAAAGGCAAATTGTTTGGGAAAATCTTTTATAGCTTGCGCTAACATAAACAAAAAAGTTTGTGAATCATCATAATTGAGCGTCTCATCTAGGCATATATTGTAATATTCTTTTGGTAATCTGAACAGGGCGGGTTTCTATTGTGCCCAGTATTCACCCAACGCACCAGTCCGCCTCGGGCGGACGGCGCGGGGTTCCGCTCCACCTCTATCCTTGCAGAAACCACGACTGGACTACTCCGCCCCGCTCGACAGGGCTATGAGGGCTGGATAAGATCGTGGAGCTTCACTATAATATAGCTTATGAGAAAAATTGTTTTCTTGTTCGCGAGCGCTATAAGTATAGCATTTTTTGTGCCGACCTCTGCTTTGGCGGCAGATAATTCTTTGGCCAAGCGGCTGAACGGCAGAATACTTTTGCAGGTAGAAAGCTATGGCCGAGCTTGGTACACCAACCCGACCAACAACACCCGCTACTACCTCAAAGACGGCGCGACTGCCTTTGGAATAATGCGCCAGCTTGGTTTGGGTATTACCAATGCGGATCTGGCAAAAATACCGACCGATTCAGAGAAACCGCAGCAAAATAAATTGGCGGCGCGCTTATCTGGTCGAATCCTGCTGCAAGTTGAAAGCCGCGGTGAGGCGTGGTACGTCAATCCGACCAATAACAGACGCTATTACCTCAAAGACGGTGAGGCCGCGTACAAGCTAATGAAAAAATTCGCGCTTGGCGTGAGCAGCGCGGATTTACGCGCCATTACCATGAACCCCTCGCAAATAGTGCAAGACACTGCTTTTGACGATGTTGCCTATGTGCTGTTACGCGACGGCAAAATTATTGCCGGCAAAAATGAAAATCAAATTCTGCCGCCGGCCTCAATGAGCAAACTGATAACAGCGCTGGTTCTGCTTGATCAAACCACGTTCAAATGGGATGGAGAAACTATCATTACGCAAGTTCATCTAAATTACCCATCCTCTCTTGTTGATAATGATGTAACGAGCGAAGTGGAATTTAAAGCTGGCGATATTGTTAGTGTTTACGATCTGTGGGTGGCTATGCTTGTCGCTTCATCCAATCAAGCGGCTATCGCTCTTGTTGATTTTTCTGGATTAACACGCTCCGAGTTTGCGGCGGCCATGAATCAGAAAGCGTCCGCCCTGGGGTTAAAGCGCACTATATTCTTTGAACCAACTGGTTTGGACGCGCACAACGTCACCACGGCGCGCGAAATGGCGCTGATCGCCAAAGCCGCTTTTAACCGGCCGGAAATCGCGGAGGCGACTCGGCAAAAGGACTATCTTATCACAACCAGACAAACGCCGCCGCGCCTCATCAAGGTTGTTGATAGAAATTTTAGTTTACAGACATACGGCGCCGATGCAGTCAAAACGGGCTATCTCGTAGAAGCCCAGCGATGCGCGGCGCTTAAGAAGGGCAATGACATAATCGTAATCATGCACGCGAGAAGCATGAAGGAGAGAAACACAATTTTAGACCAACTAATTGGTAAGTGAGCCCCGCACCACCCCGACGGGCGGGGTTTTCCGATCCCTTCCCAAGGTTCAAATCCCTCTTTACCTTACCACAATAAAAAATTCCTGCCCCTTGATATGGCAGGAA
>MGEP01000004.1:208-1468 GCA_001791425.1 Candidatus Uhrbacteria bacterium RIFCSPLOWO2_02_FULL_48_12 | reverse complement strand
TACGAAGTATTTGTACTTCGGGGCCCGCCCTCGCTTTCCGATTCCAATTTTTTTCCGCCGTCGCCGAATTTCGTGCCAGTTGAAAACTGGCACGCCGCTTTTATGATTTACGTTCTATTTCTGAAAAATCAGGCTCTCTATAAATCTTAATAAGATTTCTAAAAACTGTTACGAAAAATGTCATTAGGAAAAATGTAAAGACAAGCGAATGAATCGTTGAATATAATATTTCTATTGCTCCATTTTGCACATAAGCCAGCGACGATGGACTGATCAATTCCATTGCGACCGATAATACAGCTAAAAATAATATCGCGCTAAAAACAAGCCAAAGATAATAAGCAAATTTTCGCTTAATTATTGATAAATTTTCTCGCATTGCCGTCAATAATTTTTCTGAAGAATTCAAGGCTAAAATGAAAGGAGTAAAAATAAAAATAATTGTAAAGAGAGCATTGAAATACCTCGCGATTGAAAAAATTCCTGTGTAGATAGCTTGAGGAATTGAGCTGGAAAAATTTCCTAATTGGCCAAAAATAAATAAGTTTAGCATATCAGGTAATAATGCGGCACTTACAAGAAATGTTGAAGAAATAAAAGCAAGAATTATATTAAATAGGAATAACGGCTTTAAAAATTTTTCCGACTGGCTTGATATTAGATCAAGCGAAGACATTTCGTTCGATAATAAAGATTTTAAATAGGAAATTAAAATAATCTCTATGGGTGTAAATAAAACTATAAATAAAATCTGCAAACCGATTAGTCCGACTAAAGCGCCAAGTGAAATTATAATGATATTTTTGAAAAAGAAATAAGAAACAATACTCAATGTTAAGCCAAATAAAAACACAAAAAATGAATATGATTCAATTTTCTTGATATATGGAAGTTTGTATAAATTTTTAATTTTTTTGTAGAGAACGAAAAAGGCAATCGCAATTCCAAGTAAATTTAAAATTCCGAGCAAAGATAATGAATCAAAAATATTAGACCAATGTATAGAAGAAACAGCATTAATTAGTTTCTCTGAAAATGGTTGTTGTGTAGCTTGATAAAAGTCATTGAATAAAAATGGCTGTTTATATAAATCGGAATATAATAATTTTTGATAAAGACGAACTGAGTTTTGAGTTATAGCCCCGCAAGCAACAAAAAATAGAGGTATTAAATACAACCACTTATTTTTTAAAATAAATAAGAAAGAATCTTTATAATCTTTTACTGTCGCTTTTAGATTGTCGGGAATTAGAGATGTAT
>MGEP01000004.1:0-118 GCA_001791425.1 Candidatus Uhrbacteria bacterium RIFCSPLOWO2_02_FULL_48_12 | reverse complement strand
CTGGTTTTTACCAGCTTCAATTTTGATAATTGTATTATTGGCGACATCGGCCAATCTCGCCAGTTTTTCTTGGGACAAACCCTTTGCTTCCCTAAGTTTTCTAAGTGTTTTTGTAATG
>MGEP01000003.1:7321-10468 GCA_001791425.1 Candidatus Uhrbacteria bacterium RIFCSPLOWO2_02_FULL_48_12 | reverse complement strand
CAAAACGCAAGTCAATGTATTTTATTGTTTGGCGCCAATTTTTATTAGACAAATCCTTTTCTGAAATAAAGGCAGCGAGTTTGTTCAGCTGAACCGGCACATCAGCAACCGGGCTGAAATAGGCAGCCCACCCGTCAGTGCTCTGCGCTATAATCTTCCCCTGGCTAGACTCGCCTATATCATACAGTTTGAAAATTCCCTTGGCCGACTCGGGCAGACGAGCGTTAATCTCTTGTATAATTTTAAAAATATTACCCTCAATCACCCTCTCCCCTATCTTGGTCTCCAAGATAATGGAAGAATTGATTAAAAGTAAATTATTATTTGCTAACTCTGACCGCTTAACTGTTTCAGCAATTACTGCGCCTGTTTGATCAAGCTCATAAAAACGATTCTGGTTTTGCCACAAAGCAACCGGATTTTTTTCGGTAATTAAAATAATCAAGGTGCCGGGCAAGCGTTTTTTGATCTCCAGACCCTCTAGTCGCTGATCATTTAATTTGGCGCGCAAAGAATTTGCCTTGAAAATAAATATGTTTTCTTCGGAAAATATTGCCCAGCGTTTGTGTTTTTCTTGCTCCCGCACCATGGCCGCAACCGTTTGCTCTTTAATTGATTTATTACCCTGAATTAAAATATTTTTAATAACAAATACCGGGGAGAATAAAACTATATATCCAACGATAAAGATGACGATAAGCGCTAAAATTTTTCTGAAGCGATGGTAACTGTTCTTTGGTGAATGTCGTGGCCACCTGGGCGCGGCCATATTGGCAAAGGGCGGCTGTTTAGCCCGGCTGCTTCCGCGTATGGTCCAGCGTGATATGGCCATACCCCGTATATCAACATTCATGGGCAAACGTCGCTGAGCGGCATTTGCCTGCTAAGAAAAAAATCATACCTTTATAGCAGGGCTGACAATAATGTGATAAATCACGCATAATTACATCTTGGTTATGAATGTTGTATTACGGGGCATACCCCTTAAAGGGGGCCGCGTTTGTTCTTGTGGGCCTCAAGACCAAGTTTAATAATTTTTGTGATATAGGAGGTTGGCGTGAGACCAACCTCGGCCGCCTGATGAAAAATCATGGTTGATGGCGTTATACCAGGCAAAGTATTGGCTTCCAGAATTATTACTTCATTGCCGGCAACAAACATATCAAAACGAGGATAACCAACCATGTTTAATTCCTCTGCCGCTTTTTTTGCCGCGGCCTGCACGGCGGCCGTGACCTCTGGGGACAAACGGGCCGGCGTGATCATTTCGGCCCCACCGGGCAAAAATTTGTCCTCCAGTGTTAAATAATCACGACCGCGCTGTCTGGGAGTTTCAGAAATAGGCAAAACTTCTTTGCTCTCGTTGCCAACCACTGAAACAGTGACTTCCACACCATTGATAAGCTTCTCCGCGAGCACCACACGATCCCAAACAAAAGCCGCTTCAACGCCCGCCGCCAGTTGAGATTTATCATTGGCTATAGTAATAGCCGTAGAGCATCCTTCTCTCAATGGCTTAATGACCGCCGGGAAACCGACTGATTTTTCAATGACAGCAATGGCATAATCGCGATTGGCCAACCATTCGTCTTCAACGATAGGCACTGAATCAGGCGTTTTAATGCCTGCTCCGCGCAATATTTGACGTGAGACCCATTTATCCGCCCCCAAAGCCGCTCCCAGCACTCCCGGGCCGTTATAGGGCACGTTAATAATCTCCAAAAGACCCTGCAGACAGCCATCTTCCATATACTTGCCGTGCCCCACAATAAAAGCAAAGTCAATCATGGCAGGTAATTGCTCGTAGTTAATTTTTTGCGCCTCCCCAACCAAAAGCTTTTCTAGATCTCCGGTCGTATTTTGAATAATTAATTTTTCTGAAATCAGCCAGCAAGCGCAGTTTGAATCAATAAATATAGCTGCCGACTCAAACAATTCGCGATCCAGCCGCTGGTACACATAGCGACCGCCTTCCAGCGATACTTCTTTTTCCGATGACGGACCGCCAAAAATTACACCGACACGTGTTTTGTTCATAAGGGACCTTTCTTTCGTCTATGCGCCTGCCAGCCCAACTCAATCAAGTGATGCAGAAATTCTGGAATAGTAAATCCGGCGGCCGCGGCCTGATGAAAAGTCCATGAAGATGGCCCCATACCGGTAGAAGCGGCTCCGTTCGGGTCAGTAATAATAATTTGTTCGTCCTGCATCACAAAACCGTCAATGCGCGCGTACCCCACAAAACCCAAAACCTGGTAAGTCAGCACTGCTTGGCGCTGAATTTCTGCAATGCACTGATCAGAAACTCTGATCGGTGTAATCTTGTTTGAGCCGCCGGGCAAATATTTTTCTTCGTAGGTGAATATTTCACCTTGATGTTCTGTTTCAGTTGGTATAAAGGCCTCGGGATTATCATTGCCGATAACAATGCAAGAAAATTCTTTTCCTTTAATATAGCGCTCCACAAGAATATTGTTATCAAAAGCAAAAGCCGCATTGAGCGCCGTGGGCAATGATTCTTTGGCTCTGGCCACTGACACGCCGAAAGTTGATCCTTCTCGCGCCGGTTTAATGACCGCCGGAAATCCAAAATCAACAACCATCTTAACAATCGCTGACTGGTCTGCCATCCATTGGCGGTGATTGATGGTTATATATTCCGGAAGACCAATCCCCGTAACTTGCCGCATGAGCTTACGAGACATAATTTTGTCCATGCCCAAAGCGGCCGCCAGTACTCCAGAACCGGTGTACGGCAGATGCATAAGCTCTAGCAGGCCCTGCAGACAGCCATCATCGCCGTATTTACCATGTGTCACCAAGAAAGCGATATCAACTCTTAATGATAAATTCTCAAATGATATCCTGCTGACAGCTTGCGTAGTTAAACGTTCCTCAATTTCTTTGGTGGTGTTGCGGATAACTAAAGTTTCCGGTATCTCCCAAAAACTGCCAGCGGTGTCCCAATAAATGGCCACTGGCTCATAGCGGCTTTGATCAAGCATCTGATAAACGTGGCGGCCGCCGGTTAAAGACACTTCCCGTTCGGAAGAGCGGCCGCCAAAAAACACCCCCACTCTAATTTTTTTTGGCCGCGACTCATCCATAATGCTTGTTCAAAGCCTCAGCCGCTAATTCCGCGTATAC
>MGEP01000003.1:3230-7292 GCA_001791425.1 Candidatus Uhrbacteria bacterium RIFCSPLOWO2_02_FULL_48_12 | reverse complement strand
TAAAGCGGCCGTCAGTTTCCCAATAGAGCCCATCTGGTTCTTGCCTTAAATGCGTCGCGACAACATCGGCCTTAGCGTCAAAACCATAGCTGGTTTTAACTCCGGCGTAGTCTTTAGCGAGCAAGCGCAAATTATCGTCATCATAATTATAAATAATAAAACCGTTGGGCGGTATGGCCTTAATCAAGGCCGCCATCTCCAGCGTCAATTCGTCAATGTTAACGTTCGGATTGAAACTGGAAGGATGAATATTAGTGAACACGGCTACTCTCGGCCTCACAATCTTGAGCAGTTTTTTCATGTCACCCGGCTGACTTACGCCAAATTCCAAAACTAATACTTTTGGAAAGGCACGGCCGCCCAAAGCCGACGCCAGCGCTCGCCAAATCGTTTTAAGCCAAGCCGCAAAATCATATCCGCTAAGCTCAAGGTATAATACGGCAAGCGGCAGGCCTATTTCCGTATTATAACTCCTGGGATTGCCCCTGACGTTGAGCCCCTGCTTAGCCAGTCTCTCCATAATCGCTTTTTTGGTAGTGGTCTTATTGGTAATGCCGCTCACGGCGATAATATCCGGCCGGTGCCTATAAATAACAAGTTTGGTCAGCCAACGAAGATATAGTTCAATGAATTTTCTAAAAATAATACGCATACAAAATGCTTAGGTGTTTTTAAAAAAAAGTTGAAGCCGCTTAATCCCCTCTTCAATATCATATCTCGTGCGGCCAAACGACAGGCGCAGATGGTCTTCTCCGGCCGGCCCAAAAGCAATGCCCGGCACGACGGCCAAATTAGCGCGTTCCAGCAATTCCTTGGCTAAGACAAGTGAACCAGCGTAGTTGGCTGTCATTTTAGTATTTATTTTGGGAAACACAAAATATGTGGCCAGCGGCGGTATATATGATAAATAGTCACTAAGTTTGTCCAGTCCGTCGCAGAGAATTTGCCGGCGAATTTTATATTCGTCCATATAAACCTGAAGATCGTCGGGTTTTAAACGCAAGGCCGCCATGGCGGCATATTGAGAAACAACTGGAGCGCAGGTCACCAAACTATCATGAATTTTTAAAATGCGCTGAGCGAGATCGCGGTCGGTATGCAAATAGCCGATTCGCCAGCCGGTCATGGCATAGGCCTTGGAGAAGCTAAAAATCCGCACGACCTGTTTTCTAAAGGCCGGCAGGCTCGCCAAGGTAAAGTAATTTTCTTTTATAGTGGCGTCAAAAATAAAATCTTTATAAACCTCATCGGAAATAATTATTAGATTATGCTCTTTGGCTAACTCCCCTATTTTGACAAGATCCCTACTGGCAAAGACCGAACCAGTGGGATTGTTTGGGTTACAAAGAAGAATGGCGCGCGTCTTGGCCGTTAAGCGTTTTTGAAAATTATCCGGATCCAAGAGCCAGCCGCGGCTTTCGTCTAAGGGCACAAAAACCGGCACTCCTCTCGCCACTCTGATGGCCTGAATATATGAAGCGTAAGTTGGCGAGGGCAAAAGCACCTCGTCATTTGATTCCAAGACAGCCAGCAGAGTCGCGCTGATGGCCTCAATAGAACCAGCTGTGACAATAATTTCTTTTTCAAAATCATAGAACATGCCGCCGCGCTCAAGATCTTCTTCAATTTCTTCTCTTAAATCAGACAATCCTGATGTCAAAGAATACGCCGCCGCGCGGCCGTCGTTAATGGCCTCCATGGCGCGCTTTTTAATGCTCTCCGGCGTATCAAATGACGGTATCCCCTGCGCCAGCGACACCACACCCTGACGCTGGGCGGCCAGAAGCTCCATTTGCTTAATCAACGAAAGCTCAATCGTGTCGCCCAAGCTCATGATTCAGCCAATGCGTGTTTTGCCAAAAAGGTATGGCTGAAGAACAGGCGGCAAATCCACTGTTCCATCAGCCCGCTGTCCGCATTCTAAAATGGCAATTAACGGCCGGTTAACAGCCGCCATGGTGCCGTTTAACATATGCACCAGAGCGGCTGAACCGCCGGTCTGGCGATAACGTATGTGCAAGCGACGCGATTGAAAATCAGTAGTCGTTGAAGTGGAATGAGTTTCACGATATCGGCCCTGCGAAGGAATCCATGTTTCAATGTCATAAGTGCGAGCGCTCGGACCGCCCAGATCCCCAGCACAAAGTTTAACCACGCGATAAGGTAGCCCTAGACCCTTGACGAATTTTTCTTGAAGAGACAATAAATACTCATGCTCTTGTTCAGACTGCTCGGGCGTAGTGATGGAAAACATTTCCAGCTTGTCAAACTGATGAACCCGAAGAATGCCCTTGGTGTCTTTGCCGTATGATCCGGCTTCGCGGCGAAAACACGTGGAGAAAGCAACATACCGCAGCGGCAATCTTGCTCCATCTATAATTTCACCCATATGCATTGGCCCTATGGATTGTTCTGAAGTGCCAACCAGATAAAGATTATCTTTAGGTAAGTGGTAAATTTCTTTGTCTTCACCATGTTCTAAATAACCCATACCAGACATGGCCTCTTCCCCAATTAAAACAGGCGGCAAGACCGGCGCAAATCCTTCGCTAATCGCGATATCAAGGCCATAGTGAACAAGAGCCAGGCTCAATAAGGCCGCTTCATTTTTAAGATAATAAAATCTGGAGCCGGACACCTTGGCGGCTCGTTCCAAATCAATCAAATCATGCTTAGCCGCGATAGTTAGATAATCTTTGGCCGAGAAGGAAAATCGCGGCGGTTCACCAACTGTTCGCAAAACAATATTATCACTTTCGCCGCGGCCATCGGGAACATCATCTTTTAACAAGTTAGGAAGTTCCTTGAGTGCCGCCTCAAGCTCAATCTTTAACCGCTCAAGTGTTTTTTCTTTCTTCTTCAACTGCATTTTGTCGGCGCGCAAAATTTTAAGATTGGCTTCCGCAGTTTTTGTCTTTGACCGCTCTTTAATCTCGGCCCGTGATTTTTCAACGGACTGCAGTGTCCGCCGGTATTGTTCATGAAGCGCCTGAAGGCGGCGAACGTCGGCCTGCCAGCCGCGCCTTTTTAAAGTTTTCTCAATCAATTCAGGATTGGCTCTAATGATATTGGGGTCTAGCATAATAATTTTGCTATTATATTATACCATAATTGCCTGTATTTTCAGCTAAGGCGCGCAGTCTTGAAGCTCTATATAACCGGCGCCGATACGGTTTTAGCGTTATCAAAGCAGGATTTAGATTAAAGTCCGGCAAGCGTCTAATTAAATGCGAACGCAAAAGCTCTTGATCATAACCCAAAACAATTACTGACGGCCGCAGTTTCTCCACAATACGAAAAGAGCCCGAACGCATATCAGCCGGCACTATTTTAGATACATAACTGATTTTCTCCAAACAGCGTTTTCTTTCCTCATACTTACGACACGGCAATCTGCCCTTGTAATAACGGCACATAATGTCCGGCGTTAAGGCCGCAATTAAACGACCGTACTCGGAGGCCGTTTTCAAGAACCAAAGATGACCCGGATGGAGAACATCAAAAGTTCCAAAAACCAAAGCCAATCCTTTTTTCATAATTGAGTGAAGCGAGCGCACCGCTCACTGTTTCGGCCTCATGGTCGGGAAAAAAATAACCTCTTTCAAAGAGTGGCTGTTGGTGAATAGCGCCGCCAGCCGATCAATGCCAAGGCCCAAGCCGGCCGCGGGCGGCATACCGTATTCCAAGGCCTCCAAAAAGTCATCGTCAAGGCGCTGGGCTTCATCATCACCGGCTTCCCGCAAACGCTCCTGCTCCTCAAAACGCGCCCTCTGATCATTTGGATCATTAAGTTCGGAAAAGCCATTCACCAATTCAATACCATTGCCAACAACAAGCTGGAATCTTTCCGTTTGCTCCGGATTTTCAGCTCTTCGTTTGGCGAGCGGCGAAAGACTAACTGGATGGTTAATCAAAAAAGTCGGCTGAATTATTGTTGGCCTCACAAATTTTTTGTAGGCCTGATCAAGCATCGCTCCTCGCCCCCTAGTGTTGCCCAATTCAATTCCTTTTTTCAAAAAGAGCGCGCGCAAAGATTTATCGGTCATACCGGCGATGGATTCG
>MGEP01000003.1:0-3179 GCA_001791425.1 Candidatus Uhrbacteria bacterium RIFCSPLOWO2_02_FULL_48_12 | reverse complement strand
GTAAAATCTATAACCTTCTGCTCAAATTTAAATTCATAAGAATCAAAGATTTTGGTCACCAAAAACCCCAAGAGATCCTCCACCAAACTCATCAAGCCGCGGTAATTCGTATAGGCCTGATACAATTCTATTTGAGTAAATTCTGGATTATGAGCGTGATCCATGCCTTCATTACGAAAACATCTGGCCACTTCAAAAATTTTAGTAAAACCACCAACCAATAATCGTTTCAAATAAAGTTCTGGGGCGACGCGCAGATATAAATCTAAGTCAAGAACATTGAGATGCGTCACAAACGGACGCGCCGTGGCGCCGCCTGGTATTGGCTGAAGGACTGGCGTTTCCACCTCAATAAAATCCTGACCATATAAATATTCTCTGGTGAGTCTCAAAATTTCTGACCGACATTCATTGACAGTTCGTACGTTATTATTCATCAGCAAATCAAGATAGCGCTTTCGATATCTTGTCTCCACGTCACTCAACCCGTGCCATTTTTCCGGCAACGGCCTCAAGGTTTTAGCAATAATACGCGGCGCGGTTTGAGATAAAATTGACCGCTCTCCCTTGTGAGTAAGAAAAAGCGCGCCAGTCACCTCCACAAAATCGCCAGAATCAAATTCTTTAATAATATTATAACCGTCTTGTCCAATGACATCTTTTTTGAGATAAACCTGCAAATCATGGCCGTCATCACGAACGGTTAAAAAAGTGGAGCCGCCATGCTTCCGTATAGCCATAACGCGGCCGCAAATAGTAAGGCGGTCTTTTGATTTTTGCAGTTCTTCAAATTTTTCCTGCACCGCTTTAATACTATGCGTCCGCAACACATTACTGGGATAAGGATCAATACCCCTGTCCATAAGCTCTTTCAATCTTTGTCTTCTCATGGCTAGTTCGTCTGTAGGCATATCCTAATTTAATTTATTTCCAAAATAGTAAATTGTCTGCTGCCGCTGGGAACTTGAAGACTAATAGTGTCACCAGCTTTTCGTCCGAGCAGGGCCTGGCCCAAGGGCGAAGCATTGGAAATTTTGCCGGCCGCGGGATTGGCTTCATTGAATCCCACTATGGTATAGGTGCGCTGTCCGTTCTCACCATCAATCGTAACCTTGGAGCCCACTGTCACGGCCTCATTGCCAGACGTCTGCCCCGGCACAACTTCGGCAAACTTTAACAAATTTGTTAATTCAAGTATACGCGCTTCAAGAAAGGCCTGTTCATCTTTGGCATCGGCATATTCGGCATTCTCGGAGAGGTCTCCCAATTCTTTGGCCGCCGCTATTTTTTTGGCGATTGATGGTCTTTTTTCATCCTTAAGACGGACGAGCTCCTCCTCGGCTTTTTTTTGCCCTTCTTGGGTGATATATTTTTGCGGCAAAGAATTATCCATGCGGGAATAACGTAAGGCCATTATTAACGCTAAATACTGCCATAAATTTACCGAAAATACGCCCAATTGTCAAAGATCGTAGATCGTGCGCAATCATCAGGACATAATATCCTGCCGAGCCAAAACTGACCTCCCGGTCAGAGTTAACGAGGAGGAAGCTCTGACAGAGTAGCTTCCAAATTAATGACGAATAAACCGCGAACCACCATCAAGGTAATAAAATCGCCGGGCTTTTTTTGCTGAATGAGTTTTAACAATGTGGTATTGCCGCGAACCAGTGTTCCGTTAACGGCTAAAATTACATCTCCTTCGCTGAGGCCCGCTTTTGCCGCCGGGCTATCTGGTACGATGGCCGGTCCGCTAGGCACCTCACCAGCATTGATTAGCGCCCCGTAATCAAAATTAAGCTTATACTGATCTTGTACGTCGGGCGTTACGGAAATATATCTCACGCCCAAATACGGCCGAACAATTCTGCCAAAACGCTGGTATGATTCTAAAACCTTCTTCGCGTCATTAATCGGAATAGCAAAACCAACACCGCGCCCGGCTTGTTCAATGGCCGTATTAATGCCCAAGACCTCGCCTTTTGAATTAAGCAGCGGCCCGCCGGAATTTCCCAAATTAATAGCCGCGTCAGTTTGAATAACATCATCCAGTGTTTCTGTCTGGCCCGTGATATTATCACTGGCCGCGACCGATCGCCCCAACCCGCTTATAATTCCCTTGGTCACAGTGTTGCTGTAGCGTCCCAGAGAATTGCCGATAGCGATGGCTGTCTGGCCAATGCGAATTTTGTCAGAATTGCCAAGCGGCAGAGCGGGAAACTTAGTGCCTGATATCCGCAATATCGCTAAATCATTCAAGGGATCGCGTCCCAAAATACTAGCCGTGTATTTAGAACCATCGGTGAAAAAAATTGTATAGTTCAAATCGTCTTGGCTAACCACGTGGCGATTGGTCAAAAGCAGCCCATCGGCTCCGACGATAAAACCGGTGCCGCGTGAAATAACTTCCTTTGCGCCATTTGAATTAAGCCGATACCCGACAATGTTTACAACACTGGGCAAGGCCCTTTCAATTAAAGCGATTAATTTTTCCTCTTCGCTCAAAACCGGAGCGGAGAGAGACGTGGGTTTGGGCGCGGGCGTAGTCACGCCCTTATTGTTAGAGGTCGTTACTTTAGCAGGCGATGGCTTCGTTGGGGCTGTTTGCTTGTTGGTAGATATGGCTAGTGAAAAAGAAGAAGTCGCCGCCGCCAATAAAATAGCCAGGGCAGAAACGTATATAATCAAATGATACTTTGTCCTTTTCATATCCATAATAAGCACTTATTTAATGACAATTTTTAACATAGCATCTCCAATTTTAATTTTATCAACAATATCCAGGCCTAAAATTACTTCACCGAATATGGTGTAATTTTTCGGCAGGGTCGGCTGATCCTCTAGAACAATAAAAAATTGCGAGCCATTGGTGTTGGGGCCGGCATTGGCCATGGCCACGATGCCGCGCTTATAATCACGCTTGACTGGCTCGTCCGGAAACTGATAACCCGGTCCGCCGGTGCCGTTTCCTTTAGGATCTCCCCCTTGAATCACGAAATTAGAAACAACGCGATGAAAAATTAAGCCGTTATAAAACCCCAGTTCTGCTAAATAAACGAAATTGCTTACCGTAGCCGGTGCTTCTTCGCTCAGCAGTTTTATGCTAATATCGCCGTGTTTGGTGGAAATAATCGCCTGTTTGTCTTTAATGCGATCCGGCGGCAGCACCCCCGGAAATG
>MGEP01000002.1:8867-9600 GCA_001791425.1 Candidatus Uhrbacteria bacterium RIFCSPLOWO2_02_FULL_48_12 | reverse complement strand
CCGCAAAACAATAAAACATCGTCTATAAATATATCTTCTGTATGGGGGCATTAAACAAGAAACAGATCCGTTACGGCTTTACTCTTTTGGAACTGCTGATTGTTATTGGTATTATTAGTGTATTGGCGGCGGCTCTATTTATTGCGCTTAATCCTGCACAAAGATTTCAAGATTCTCGTAATGCGCGGCGGTGGTCAGATGTTCGGGCATTAATGAGTGCCATCAAAATTGACCAAGTTGACAATCAAGGAGTCTATTTTTCTGCACTAGCTACTAGTGCCGTTGCTGGAACAACTTATCAGATATCAAACAATCCGGGATTTGGCCCCCTCACCCCAATTGTTACTTGTAACACAAATTGTCCTGCTGTAACCGGTGCTGCCACTTGTTTGAATTTTAATAGCACTAATACTGATGATCTTATTGACGAAGGGGATATTGCATCAATTCCTTATGCCCCGCCAACAAACACAGTAACTTGGAGTGGCTTATATACCGGTTATTATATTACTAAGAGTTCTGTTGCCACTGGTAGTAGCACAACGATCGGATCATGCGTTGTAGAAGGCACGCCAGTTACAATATCGCAATAAATATAATTTATTAATTTTAATAAATTTTATATGAAAGAAATCAAAAGGTTTCGTATCTCAAGGTCGAGGTTTGAGGGGTTTACCCTCATTGAACTTTTAATCGTCATTGGCATTATTGCCATTTTAGCCGCGGCAACTTT
>MGEP01000002.1:7137-8844 GCA_001791425.1 Candidatus Uhrbacteria bacterium RIFCSPLOWO2_02_FULL_48_12 | reverse complement strand
ATCTGCCTCTGGTTGCGATTCAGTAGGGATCGCCTGCGGCGATGTCACAATCACCGAGACATCCTGCGTTGATTTAACTGGATTGAAAACGGATGGTTACTTGGGAGACGTACCCATAGCACCAACTGCCGTTACTTCATATTCTGCCGCTAAGACTGGTTATACGTTGACAAAAGGTAATATTATCACTGTGCAAGCGTGTGATTCTGAAAATGCAACGGAAATTAAGTTAGCTCGATAAAGTGCAACATAGAAACACTATTAAACCGCCCCCGTTTTACGGGGGCGGTTTAGTGTTTATTAGTTGCCCCATTAGTGTATATTAGTGGTATATTCCATGCCATTAAGGTATCTGGTAAAAAACCCAGCTTAGTGCCATAATATATTCATTATTCATAATTCATAAACATATGACCAATTTTTGGACAACGATATTAGGGGGGCTTATCATAGTCCTTATTATTAGCGGCCTATTTGATAAAATCAGCTGGGCCTTCAATATTCCGGCCATAATCGTAGTGGCGCTGATTTGGGTAGTAAGCATTTACAATGGTTTTGTTCATCTTCGCTACCGCGTTAAAGAAGCGCTTTCTGACATAGACGTTCAGCTAAAGCGTCGTTACGACCTTATTCCCAATGTGGTGGAAACAGTAAAAGGTTATGCTCGGCACGAGAGTCAAGTTTTTGAAAATGTGACCAAGGCCAGAACGGAGGCCATGAGCGCAAAGGGTCTCGCGGATAAGGCGGAGAAAGAAAATATGCTCTCCAACACCCTCAAGACCTTGTTCGCCGTATCAGAGAGCTACCCCGACCTTAAAGCCAATGCTAATTTTTTGGATTTGCAGAGGGAACTAGCCGATACGGAAAACAAAATTCAAGCCAGCCGCCGATTTTACAACGGTAATGTTATGGCTTTGAATACAGTCGTGGACACGCTCCCCTCAAATATCATCGCTAGGGTTTTTGGTTTTGGGCACGAAGAATTTTTTGACTTGCCAGATGGCTCTCCAGAAACCGAACCGGTTAAAGTGTCGTTCTAAAATTTAGGATTAGAATACAGGAGCAGTACGGATGCCAACTCTGTACACAAACAAAGAAGCAAACATCAGAAAAACGTGGCTGTTGTTTACGTTTTTTTTTGGCATAATTATCGGTCTGGGGTGGCTGTTTTCTCAAGCTTACGGCGATGCCAGCATTCTTTATATTGCTGTCATTTTTAGCTCACTCATGAGTATTATTTCTTATTGGTATTCAGACAAGATTGTTCTCAAGATGACGCATGCCGTGCCGGTCACACGAGAAAACGCTCGCGAGCTTTACAATGTCGTAGAAAATTTATGCATTACCGCTGGCCTCCCTGTGCCAAAAATATACATGATTGAAGAGCCGGCGCCTAATGCTTTTGCCACGGGCCGGAATCCGGAGCACGCGGTGGTGGCCGTGACCACCGGACTCTTGGAGCGTTTGGATCGTTCAGAGCTTGAAGGAGTGCTGGCGCACGAATTATCGCACGTGGGCAATCGCGATATTTTGGTCTCCACAGTGGCCGTAATTTTGGTGGGCTTTATTTCAATTCTCTCTGATTTTTTTATGCGTTCGTTTTTGTGGGGAAGGCGCGGTCGTGACCGAGGCGGTAATGGGATTTTGATTCTTATAGCCATTGTTGTGTCTCTGCTTGCTCCTTTGGCCGCGACGTTAATGCAATTG
>MGEP01000002.1:4291-7044 GCA_001791425.1 Candidatus Uhrbacteria bacterium RIFCSPLOWO2_02_FULL_48_12 | reverse complement strand
CGGGTTTAACGTATAGTGGAATAACTAAAAATTTTTCTTTATAAATTCTATGAGTTTATATAAACGAGCCAAAGATCGAATAGTTCGATTTATGCTCGGGAAAACTGCGGCTCCTCCCGGGCTCGTTGGGCTAAATCATTACTTTCGTATTTACGGTCCAATTCATTTTCGATCAGAAAAGCAAGAAGATGGATCCATTGTGGCGTTTAGTGAAGATTTCAAATATGGCAGCATCATCACTCATGCTGATCAGCATGAAGAATTGGATGAAAAGGTAAAGGACGCAATCCTTACGGCATTTGAAGTTCCTTCCTCCTACGCGTCCGAAGCGGGCGTGTATCGCGTAGTGGATGAAAAGGAGTATGCCTTCGCGTAGTGAGTTGCCGGGGCAACTACCGCGAAAAAAATTTCTCAATGCTCTTCGTCGACTCGGTTTCGATATCAATACTGTTGGCGGTAAGGGTGATCACGTGAAAGTAGTCTGGCCATCAACGCAGAAGTCAGTAACCGTAGTCGCCGATTTACCCACGCACCAGTCCCGCAGTGGCGGGACGGTGCGGGGTTCCGCTCCACGGAACCCCGTTCGGCAAGAAGCCACGGCTGTAAAGCCGTGGAGCTTCACGCAAAGATGTGCTGTATTACCTTCTCAAAGAAATTACGTCAATTTCAGGTGTTTCGTGGGACCAAATCAAAGATAAGCTGTGATTGGATAGCGATTCAAATCAATAACACAAATTTGATTCCTTGGAGCCATGTCTGGGATACAAGACCTTTACAACTGCCCCCGAAGGGAGTATATTAGAGGCATTAGATTATGCGTTATAAATTATTTATCACTTTTTTGCTAATATTGAGTATTGCTGGCGTGGCTTTACTTGGTTTTACTATGGTAGAGCACGGTATGGGCCATGAAGCGGGCGGCTGTCTTGCCCAAGTCGGCCGGGTGGCGCCGTGTCCGGAGTCGGGTGGTTCAAGCCCCGCGGACTTTTTAACTTTTCATCTAGAAGTTTTAAAAATTTTCTCCGTGGCGCCTGATTTTCTTAATGTTATAGCCGCCCTGTTATTAATGCTCATTTTGGTGGCGCTCAGGCGGTTGAAATTTTTGCGGCGCGGCATAATGCTCTCCGTTGGCCATTTAATGGCGGCCGGATATACAAGTATTGAACAATTTGTTACGCCGTTAGAAACAAATTTGCGGCAATGGCTTGCCATGCACGAGAAGCGTGATCCAATCACGGTATTATGGGCGCCTTGGTCTTCTCAAGGTTACAACCTTGAGTGTTAGTAATTCTTTAACTTTAGTAATTAGATCACGCGCCCGCCGTTACTGGTGGGCGCCTATTGTTATGCTTAAACAATTCCTTATTGAACAAAAAAACATGTTAATCGGTTTTGTGGTAGTGATGATTATTTTTGTCGGTTTGGTGTGGTTAACCCAGCCCGGAACATCGGGCGGCGGCAGAACCAATAAGTCGGGTGGGGTCGTTTTGGCCGCGGCTGAAACTGATTATGACTTTGGGACAGTTTCCATGGCCGCCGGCAATGTCAGCCGCCGTTTCACAGTGAAAAATCCCACCGATAAGCCAATTACTTTGACCAAACTTTACACTTCCTGTATGTGCACGACGGCCAGTCTGCTCATGGGTGAGAAGCGCGTTGGTCCTTTTGGTATGGCGGGACATGGGTTTATTCCTCCCATTAGTGAAGTATTAGAGGCGGGTCAAACAGTTGAAGTAGAAGCGGTCTTTGATCCAACTGCGCACGGGCCAGCGGGCGTAGGAATTATTGAGCGGATGATTTCTCTTGAGAATGACGCCGGCGCGCCGCTTGAATTCAGATTCTCGGCCAACGTCACGCCATAGCTTTTATGAGTAAAAAAATCATTACGCTTCTCCTGCTGGTCGCGGCTTTAATCGCCGCCGTGATACTGCTGCGTTCAGGCGGCGCCGTTACGGCCGTGCTGTGGGCGTGGAGCGATGGTGGAAAGTGGTTGCTGCCGCTCATTGTAACTTCGGCTTTGCTGGACAGTGTCAATCCTTGTGCGTTTTCTGTTCTGCTTTTGACCATTGCTTTTCTCTTCAGCATTGGACAATTGCGCTCGCGCATCTTATCAATCGGCGCGTCTTACATCGCTGGCCTCTTTTTGGTGTATCTTCTTATCGGTCTTGGTATTCTGGGAACTTTGCATCTCTTCAATACGCCGCACTTTATGGGCAGAGCGGGAGCGATCCTGCTTATCGTTCTTGGGCTCATCAACGTAATCAATGAATTGTTTCCAGCGTTCCCGATTAAGCTCAAAATTCCGGGGGTGGCGCATCACCGTATAGCCGCTCTTATGGAGCAGGCGTCTTTACCAACCGCCTTTTTTCTGGGAGCGCTGGTTGGGGTATGCGAATTTCCCTGTACTGGGGGGCCGTATCTCACCGCCCTTGGTTTGCTGCATGATCAGGCCACTTATCTTTTTGGCTTGGGGTATCTCGTTCTCTACAACTTAATCTTTGTTTCACCTTTGGTTATCATTCTGCTGATGGCCAGCGACAAAAGTCTGCTTGCCAAAGTTGATGCTTGGCAGAAAAGCGAGCGCGGTTTCATGAGACTGGGCGGCGGAGTGGCTATGATTGTCTTGGGAATCATAATTTTATGGCTTTGATAACAGCGGCTATTGTTTCCATCTTTGGTATCACCGCCATGGCCTGGTTCCTTAACAGATTTTGGCCGTGGCGAATTTGCGCCATTTGCGCCGGGGTGAGCTT
>MGEP01000002.1:0-4224 GCA_001791425.1 Candidatus Uhrbacteria bacterium RIFCSPLOWO2_02_FULL_48_12 | reverse complement strand
TTAATGGGCGGCTCGGTCGTTGGTTTGGCTTATCAGCTAGAAAATAAACTGCCGCCACGTCGTTCGCCCCTTCTTTGGAAGACGCTATTTATTCCAGTTGGGTTTTTAGCGGTTCTTTATTTGCTTTTGTTTCAGTGGCTAGAGTTTGCCTTAGCGCTGATTATTCTTGGCGTTATCGGCGGGTCGTTCTTTTATCTTGGCGGCGGTTATCAGTCTAAGAAAATTAGTGCTGACCAAGTAGCAAAGCTGGAAAGGGAAATGGATAAGTGCTGCTGAATATGATGCGCGCAGTTAAAGTAGCCGTTATAATTATTCTTCCCATAGCTATTCTTTTTGGTCTTGGGCTGCTGCTGTCGCGTCCATCTAATGATGATGTTCAAGAGCCGGCCTCCATCTCGCGCGGCGAAACAAAAAGCGACAATGGCGGGGGAGACGTAACAGTAATGGCTGACTTTGTTGAGAGATCGGGGAAACTTGTGTTCAATGTTTACATTGATACGCATACGGTTGATTTATCTTATTTCAACCCAAGAGGGCAAGTTAGTCTGGAGGGTAATGATGGCGCGATGGTCGCGCCAGAGCGCGCGGAGTCTTCAGGCAGTGGACATCATCTTGAGTTCACATTGTACTTCCCTAAGGTTGAAGGGAGCGTTCGTTTAGTTGTTCGTGATCTAGCTGGCGTGCCAAGAAGAGAAATCATATGGCCGCGTTAGTGCCTCGCTCCATTCTTATTGGCGTTGTTGCCAGTTTGGCGATTTTCGGGTTATCGTTTGGTGTGACTAGTATAGTTTCCGGTGCTGATTTTGCCTGGCGTCAGTTTAGCAGTTTATGGTATTGGATGGCGGCGCTAATAGTTGGTTTTGGAGTTGAGGTTGGTTTGTTTGCATTCCTCCGCGGTAGTCACAAACACCCTTCCGCTGGAGTTATTGCTGGCGGCGGTGCTGGTTCAACCATCGCGATGATTTCCTGCTGCGCCCATCGTTTGGTGGACTTGCTTCCTTTTTTAGGGCTTACTTTATTTGCGGCCGCCCTCGTTAAGTATCAGGTTTATCTCTTGGCGGCGAGCGTCCTCTTCAATTTAGTTGGGATTATTTATCTTATTAGTATAATTAGAAAAAATAATTATTCATTTAACTAACATTAATTATGGAAACACAACACGAGAATCAAGAGACTGCGGAAAGTTTAGAGGCTTCTAACATCAAACCACGGCGCAAGTGGGGTTGGAATAATTGGAATTGGAAAAAGTTTCGACCCCTTGATGTCATCGGCGTCATTGGTCTTGTTGTTTTAGTTATTAATCTATTAGGGCTATTCTTCAGTCTTGATGTTTCAGTGCGACGAAAGCCCTTATTGAATAAACTACTGGGCGCAACGTCATTAAGCAACTCTGTTAACAGTCTAAATGGCGATAATAATGCAAAGCAAAACAGCGCCAACACAACAGCCGGCGAAGCGAATCTAGAGGGGACAGTTATTCCGTCGGCTGGCGTCGTTTTGCCGGTCGTCTGGGGTGATTTAGGAGTCAAGATGGCGGCCGCGGGCGTGATTGATGCTCAGCAATTTGAAGCGCTTTATGCCGAGAGAGGAGGTCTTGACGCGGAGGGAAAACAATTGTTAACCGGCGCAGGAAACGGCAGATTAAAAATTACACCGCAAAATTCCGGCGTATTACTGAATTTATTATGGGCTTTTGGGCTGGGCAATAAAAATGAAATTCTTGACAAAGGGCCAATGCAGGATCCGGCTTATGGCGGCGCGGGTGGCTTTGCCTCCACCGGCGGCTGGACCCTTGCAAGGGGTGATGCCATGAGTCACTACAGTAAACACGATTTTGTGACCTTAACGGCGGAACAGCAAAAATTGGTTGAACGGGTCTCACAAGGTATTTATCGTCCTTGTTGCGGTAACTCCACTTATTTTCCGGATTGCAATCACGGCATGGCCATGCTGGGCCTTTTAGAAATTATGGCCTCGCAAGGAGTGAGCGAGCAGGATATGTACCGCGTATCCTTGGCCGTTAATTCTTATTGGTTTCCTGACACTTATTTAACCATCGCGAAGTACATGGAAACAAAGGGCGTGTTCTGGGGGCAAGTTGACGCCAAAGAAGTGCTGGGGGTAAATTTCTCTAGCGCCTCTGGTTATCGGCAGGTACTGAATCAAGTTACGCCTCCGGAGAGGCAGGGTGGCGGTGGAGGCGGCTGCGGAGTATAATTGACCCAGCGCACCAGTCCCGCCCCGCCACGGCGGGGGGGCGGGATCAAATCGTAAAGATTCACAATCGGAAAACAATAATAAGGAAATTCGGAGATTTATTAGTATGAAGAGGAGTAAAGAAATTATCAAATCCTTTCTTGTAAGGGTGGGCATTACAATAAACGGAAATAATCCGTACGATCCTCAGATACACAACGAAAATTTTTACGGTCGTGTACTGCGAGAAGGATCGCTGGGGCTGGGTGAGTCGTATATGGACGGCTGGTGGGATTGCGAAATGCTTGATCAGTTCTTCCATAAGGTTCTCGGAGCCGACGTTGACAGTCGAGTTAGATACAGTTGGAACGTAATATCCGGATTTATCTGGAATTCCATCTTGAATGCCGGAAGAAAATCAAAATCCTTTGAGATCGGGCAAAAACATTATAACATTGGCAACGATTTATATCGCGCGATGCTCGATAAACGCTTAACTTATACCTGCGGGTATTGGAGCGGTAATCCGCCGGCTAGCGGACTCGATGACGCCCAAGAAGCAAAACTGGACCTTGTTTGTAAAAAAATTGGTCTAAAACGCGGGCAGAAAATACTTGATATCGGTTCTGGCTGGGGAAGCTTCATTGGTTATGCCGCTCAAAAATACGGGGTAGATGCGTTAGGAATCACCGTTTCAAAAGAACAAAAGGAATTGGCTGATAACTTATATAAACATCTTCCCGTTGAAACTCGACTTCAGGATTATCGTGATATCAATGAAAAATTTGATCACGTTGTGTCTTTAGGAATGTTTGAGCACGTCGGATATAAAAATTACCGTACCTTTATGAAAGTCGTGTACAATGCGCTTAAAGACAATGGCCTGTTCTTATTGCAAACGATAGGCAGCAGCCGTTCAGTGCGCGGCACAGATCCGTGGATTGAAAAATATATATTTCCAAACTCTATGCTTCCCTCCATTCGACAGATTAGCAAAGCAATTGAGGGATTGTTCGTGATGGAGGACTGGCACAATTTTGGGGCTGATTATGATAAGACCCTTATGGCTTGGTATAAAAATTTTACGGATAACTGGGAAAAAATAAAATCAGATTATGACGAAAGGTTTTATCGAATGTGGAGATATTATCTATTGGCTTGCGCCGGAGCTTTTCGGGCCAGAAAAAATCAATTATGGCAGATTGTTTTGTCTAAAAAAGGAGTGCCAAGTGGATATAGATCAGTTAGATAGCTGAAATTCAAAAAACCAAAATGCCATAAGCGTAAGCCTGTGGCCCCAGTAACGGGGGTTACAACTAACTTTCAATTAAATGGATATTTCTAATCAACCACTAACAAAAAGTGAAAGGCGAGAATTAAGGCGGCAAAGCCGTGCTGATGAAACAGCAAGTCTGCGTCGCCGTCAGCGGCTAAAGAAAACCGCCATCCTCATCAGCATTTTTTTTGTAATAGCGGCCGGCATTATAGCAATTGCCAGATACGCCGCTAACCAGCCGCCATTAACTGAAGCAGATATTGTATCGCGTAGTGGCCTTCATTGGCACCCGGAAATTGCGATTTACATTAAGGGTATGAAGCAGGATGTTCCCGCGGCCATTGGTCTTGGACTTGTCCATCAGCCAGTTCACACTCACGAAGCAGATGGTGTTGTGCATTTGGAGTTTTCTAGTTTAGTGAAGAAAGATGATTTAACAGTTGGTCAGTTCTTTAATAATTGGGGCAAGCCGTTCAGCCGTGAACGAGTCCTTGATTACACAAACGGCCCTGATGGCACAGTCAAAATGTATGTGAATGAAGAGCCCAATGATGCTTTTGAGCACTACGTGATGCAGGATAATGACAGGATTGAGATTATGTATGATTAAATTAGTGCGGGGGGTTGACACAAATACCCCCTAGGGGTATCATAGAATCATGAACAAAAAGACGAGATTAAAGGCAATTCGTCGTTTGAAAATTCTGGAAGGGCAGGGGCAATTCGTCGTTTGAAAATTCTGGAAGGGCAGG
>MGEP01000001.1:3136-10703 GCA_001791425.1 Candidatus Uhrbacteria bacterium RIFCSPLOWO2_02_FULL_48_12 | reverse complement strand
ACCAAAATCCTAAATCTTGCCCGGAGATAAACGAAACAAAGGCAGCAGGGTGCCTACACATTCCTTGGATTGGAGAATATCTTGCCTCTTTGTATAAATTCGCCGTACTTGCCTCTACAATTGTAGCTACAGTAGTTATCATGA
Source organism: Candidatus Uhrbacteria bacterium RIFCSPLOWO2_02_FULL_48_12 (assembly GCA_001791425.1). GTDB lineage: Bacteria > Patescibacteriota > Patescibacteriia > GWA2-46-9 > GWA2-46-9 > GWA2-46-9. Next base: position 10,559 of record MGEP01000001.1, on the reverse strand, counting down.
TCGCTGGTTTTATATGGTTAACCGCCGGCGGCAACGTCAATCAAATCGGCACAGCCAAAAGTTACATTGGCGGCGCCATTATGGGACTAGTACTAATGTTAGGGTCATATACTATCCTGAATTTAATAAACTCTGATTTGGTAATATTCAAGGCCTTACGCGTTGCGGTCGTAGAAAAAAAAGAATTAGAACAGGTGAAAATATTAGAAGCGGCAAGATATCAATCATGCCGATGGCTAGACCCTCAAACACAAAAAGAACAACCATCATGTCAGTCTCTGCAGGGAGAAATTGACCTAAGCGGCGAGCGATGTGGGTTCGCTAGTCGCACGGCGCCAGAACAAACATGCTGTTGCTTCCCTATTCCACTTGATTTAGCCACAAAGAATGACCAAAAAGCAAATGCCACTATTAAACTGGCGGAATTGATAACTTGCGTTCAAGCAAAAGGGATGCAGACTATCACCAGTATTTCAGACGATAATCTCTTTAATGAGACATGTCAACCGTGGGACTCTAATGAAATTTTTAATCCACAACCCGGGTATCAGCAAAACTGTCAGCATCATCGTGGCTCCAAACATTATGGCCGACTCAATACCACCGGACCATTCACGCCGAACAGCGGGTTTTCCTGCGCCGTTGATTTTGCCACCCCAGTAGGAGGATGTGCAACTCTACAAGACACCGTATTGCGCTTCTGTGGCAGTCAATTCAACCTGCGTCCCGATGATGAAGTTTTGTGCGAGGGATCTCATTTGCATGTTGAACTGCGCTCTTGTTAAATCAAAAACTCGCCAGTAGACATTCACCGACAATTCAATGGGCAAACCACAAACCATTTATCACTGCGCCAACTGCGACGCGCAATTTCCTAAATGGGAGGGACGGTGCCGCGAGTGCGGCAAATGGGACACGCTAAAAGAAAGTGTCCGCTCGGCGCCGGTTGTTTCTTCGGCCAAGGCCGCGGCGGTGATTGATTTTGCCTCTCTCGCCGCCGAAGCAAATGCCCCGAGAGAAAGTACCGGGTCGGTTGAATTTGATCGGGTCCTCGGCGGCGGGCTTGTGCCCGGCGCCCTAGTTTTAATCGGCGGCGATCCGGGCATAGGTAAATCAACGCTTCTCTTACAAGTGGCAGCGAAGATGATTGATGGCCCGCCCCGTGAAGCTCTAAGAGAGCGGAGTGGGGTACTTTATATCTCGGGCGAAGAATCAGCCGAACAAATTAAAAATCGCATGGATAGATTAAATCTTAGCGCCAACAACCTAAAATTTCTTGGGCACACCGACATTGACACAATCACGGCAACGATTATTAATGTCCGTCCGGCTCTGGCTATTATAGATTCTCTAAATACCATTAAGTCCGAAGGTGCGGCAGCTGGTCAGCCATCTATGCTACGCCGCGCAACAGAGAAGCTCATGGCCACGGCCAAAGAGACCGGCGTTCCCTTGTTTCTGATCGGACATATTACCAAAGACAGGCAGGTAGCCGGACCCAAAACTCTGGAACATCTGGTTGACGCAGTTTTATATTTTGAAGGAGTGCAGGGCGGACCATATCGCATTCTTCGCGCCGTGAAAAACCGGTTTGGTGGCGTGCAGGAAATCGGCGTGTGGCGAATGACCAATGAAGGGCTTATAGAAGTACCAAACCCATCAGCGACTTTTCTTCAAGAGCGGCAAACCGATGTGCCGGGATCTGCGGTGACGGCCCTCCTGCAAGGAGCGCGCGTGTTTCTCATAGAAGCGCAGGCGCTGGTTTCTAAAACTCGATTCGGCTATCCCCAGCGCCGCGCCACGGGTTTTGATCTTAATCGCCTTCAGCTTTTAATCGCCGTGCTGTCAAAACGTCTGAAATTTCCTCTGGCTTATTACGACGTGCACCTTAATATTGTTGGCGGACTTAAGGCAACAGAACCAGCCGTGGATTTGCCAGTGGCGCTGGCTATCGCCTCGGCCCTAAAAAACATACCCTTAAGCGCTGATTTAATTATTATGGGAGAGGTGGGTCTGCAAGGGGAAGTGCGGAGCGTCATGGATTTAGAGCGGCGCCTTGAGGAAGCATCTCGGCTCGGATTCAAACAAGCCGTCGTACCCAAACAAGAACTGCACGGACAGCCAGCTCTTACTCTTCATAAAGTAACCACAGTGCAAGAAGCTCTTGAGTGCGCTCTCTCTAACTAACTTGCCGCGCTCACTCCCTTAAATCCAAACCTAAAATCTTCGCCTTAAATCTCCGACGTGTCAGCATACTAGAATGCCGATCTAAAGATTCAGTCCAATAGTCTGGACCCCGTTAGAAATGGTTGGAACTAAACCTGACAAGAACTATATAATAGAACTAAATCAACCAAACTATTTGCCAACGAAGCAAATTCGCTGACAACAGCAGGATTTCTAACGGGATGGACTGTTGGACTGAAGATCAGAGCGTCAAAGCGCTGATGTCTTTTTTTAATCCAAAGGGGGGGCCATATCAAGAGACCACAGCAACAGTAACGACTTAGCTACGACAAATGATGTTCTTTTGATAAAAGATCATCCACTTTTAAGCGAATGAGATTGTAAGAGGCAAGATTAGGGTCGCTATTTATTATTTCCATGGCCGCTGATCTGGCTTCGGCCAAAAGCGCTGCATCGTTTAAATCAGCAACTTTAAACTCGGTAAAGCCCGATTGTTCGGCGCCAAACCACTCGCCCGGCCCGCGGAGCTTTAGATCCTGTTCGGCTAATTGAAACGCGTCAGTGGTGCGCGCGAATGCTTCCAGACGGCGGCGAGCCAACGAAGACGCCGCCGAGGTGAAAAGCGCGCAGATCCCCTCTTTGCCGCGGCGGCCAACCCGGCCGCGCAATTGATGCAGCTCGGCTAAACCAAACCGCTCGGCGTCTTCAATAACAATAATAGTAGCTCCCGCGATATCTAAACCAACTTCAATGACCGTGGTGGCAACCAGCATCTGCAATCGCCCGTCGCGAAAAGCCCGCAAGATGTTTTCTTTCTCGCCGCTTTTAAGCTTACCATGCAATAAACCAATCTTCGCTTGAGGAAAAGCTTCCTCGCGCAAACGCTCGTATTCAGCCGTCACTGACTTCACGCCAAGCTTATCTGATGGATCAATCAAAGGACACACCACAAAAACTTGCTCGCCCCTATCAATACGGCGGCGAATCCCTATTTCCACGCGGCGGCGATCTGGGGGGCCAAAAAGAAAAGTTTTGATGATTCTCTGCCCATGCGGCATGGCGCGCAGAGTAGAAATATCAAGGTCCCCCAAAAATGCCAATTGCAGTGTCCGCGGAATTGGCGTCGCGGTCATAGACAAAAGGTGCGGCGTGAGACCGCCAGTCTTGTATTGAGCGGCCATTCTTTGCTTAACGCCAAAACGATGCTGTTCATCCACAACCACTAAACCGATATTTTTGAAGCGCACCTGCCTCTGAAGCAGAGCGTGCGTGCCCACTGCCACATTGGCCGTGCCATCAGCCAACGCCTTGAGCACGGCGCTTCTGCCGGCCGCCGGCATATTAGAACTCTCAAAACGCGAACGGGTCAGCAGAACTGCCGAAACACCGAAGGGTGCCAGCCACTGGCGCATAATCTCATACTGCTGATGAGCCAGCACTTCAGTGGGCGCAAGATAAAGCACTTGGTATCCATTCAGCGCCGCGGCGGCCGCGGCCATGACCGCCACCAGCGTTTTGCCGCTGCCCACCTCGCCCTGCAGTAACCTCTGCATGGGATATGACTTTTTTAAATCTTCAAAAATTTGAACAACGGCGCGCTCCTGATCTGAAGTTAGTTTAATTCCCAAAGGCGCAGTCATGGCCATGGGCGTCATCATCTTTGATATTTGCGGCGCGCTTAAGGTTTGCCGGCGCTCACGCAAAAAAAGGCGAGAAATCTGCAAAAAAAACAACTCGTCAAAAGCCAAACGACGGCGCGCCAAATTGGCCGCAACCTCATTGTCCGGAAAATGAATTGTTCTCAAAGCCGCGGCTATGGCCATCAGCCGATGCTGTTGCCTAAATTTTTCATGAAACCAGTCTTCCACCGCGAGTCCATTTAGCGCTGTTTCTATAAAAAAGCGCATTTGCTTTTGCGTCAATCCTCTTGTTAAACCATACCATGGCACCAGGCGAGAGGTGTGAACCGGACTGTCGCTAACGCGCTCCCAAACAGGATTGGTCATCTGGCGCGCACCTTGATAGAGTTCAATTGTGCCGGAAATATACAAAGGCGTGTGCAAAGGAACAGCGCGCGCGATATATGGCTGGCCAAACCAAATAATTCTCATGGCGCCTGTGTCGTCCTGCAAGAGCCCTTCAGTGATGGCCAAGCGGCGCTTATGCCAACTAGGCCGGTTATCAAAACTGATAAACGACCCCTTAAGTGTTGCCGGCGCGCCGAGCGGCGCCGCGGCTATGCTATACTGCTGTCTAAAATCTTCGTAATCAGCGGGTAAATGATAAACTAAATCACCAACCGTGCTAATCGCTAAACGGCGAAATGCGGCGGCTGTTGCTCGGCCAATACCCTTAAGGTCGCTTAATGGAGTCCCTCGGCTATACATTGAGATTGAACACTTTAGAAAATACAAAAATTTTCGTGACCACCAATATTAATTATTTCTATTCTTGTCGTCCCATCAGTCAATTCATCGTCAAACTACCATTATCGCCTCTGCACTCCCCACTAGTTAGTTGATGTGAAGCTCCACGGCTTTACAGCCACGGCTTTTTGCCGAACGGGGTTCCGTGGAGCGGAACCCCGCACCGTCCCGCCACTGCGGGACTGGTGCGTGGGTAAATTTCTTTTTTGGTCTTGGTGGTGATTTCCTTTTTCATATTTTTGGGCTTTTTATTTCAATAAATCGTCAAGTTCGCAAGAGAGCATGGCCGACTTATTGAGTACGATTTGCTCTTTCTGGTTCAAATTATCGGCCGTCATCCGGATAACTTTAGTGACAATGCCATCCCCGAGCATTATCCGGTTAGTCTTTTTAAAATAGGATTCGGTCTTGTCATAAAAAAGTGTCACATACTGCTTAAGCTTATCATTTAGTCGGACTTTTATATCATCTGAAACGAAATCAATTACTTTATCATTGATTTTTGTCGGCAGGTTGCCGTCTCCAAACGTAATCCAGTAGTCGCTTATAGTGTAGGCAATCCTGACCGAACTGGCGTCTTCCGTTTTGTACCAGTACACAAAGGAAAAATTATCTGAATGAAAATCCTGATGTACTCCAATGCTCTCAAGCTCTTTTACCGTGCGAATCTTGTAATCGTCAAGGAGTCGAAAATAACTCTCTCGCCAATTTTTAAGCCAGTTGTCAATATATGTTCGATTTGTAAAAAGGGGCAAAAGATCCTGTTTGAGATTTTCATCACTTACTTTATTCATCTGAAGCGTGAGCTTATCAAAAAGTACACGCGGATCTTTTGCATCAATACCTTTGGCTGTGAGGTAATCAAAATCCGGCACTACCTTTTTGCTCATATACCAAAGGAGGTCATAAATATCGCGCCCTTTTTCTTCATAAGTAGCTTCTCCCACGCCATGCGTCCCGCGTAAAAAAATGGCGGCAAGCTTGCTCGCCATAAGCGCGCCCATATTGTAGGTCACAATTATAAAAGAAAGCTGGTCGCGATTTATCGGCCTGCGTTCAGTCACAGTTTTTGGAGCAACGAAGTGGTTGAGATCGATTTTTACATGAACCTGTTTTGATGGATGCCCAAAGCTTAGTTCATCACCCACATGGAATTTCAAAAGTAACCCCCTGCCAGTTGTTACTTTCACTGTGAGAAAATCAGCTCCAGCACCGTATGTATTTGTGAAGTAATCTTTGGTTTCTTTCTTTAACTCCTCCAAAAATTTCTCCGTTATTGCGTGAGAAATTTCAAAATCAAGATCAACCGACATGCGATCGAGTCCATGAATGATACGAAGCGCGGAGCCGCCGTATATGATCCATTTGTTGTATTCCTGGTGATGATAAATGAAATTGAGAATATGAAACTGCAGCTCTTCTTTGAGGGCGTTGCGGCGCGTTTCCGCGTCAATCCCGCCATAAGCGGCGAGATCATCTAGCTTTCTTTTTAATATCGCTGAAATCTGTTCACTCATGGGAGATATTTTTAATCATTGCATAAAATTTTGCCTGTTCTTTTTTGTCCATTTCGTCAATATCTATCCGCGATTCTTCAACCGATGCTTTAATCTTTTCGAATGGAACGCCGCGAAACTGGTTGGATCTGAAATACAGCAAATCAAACAGTGCCTTTGGGGGAGAAGCTATGAAAAAATCAAACTTTCCTTTTACCAGAGAGAAATCCGAAAAAAGTTCTTTTTTGATTGACTGATATGCAAAGTTGCCTGCTTTTGTCTGGTAGTCTCTCGTAACTTTAGGTGTGACTGAAGTTATAGAATGTATTGCCTCGGTGGTGAGATTATAGTACTGGAGGGCCGCCCACGAGCTTACATACGACGGCGTACGAATGATGTTGGCGAGATAGAACGAATAAGAAATATCGTTTCTATTTTTGTCGAAAAAATCTGCAGAAACGTATAATCCATTTTTGAGCTGAAAAATTTCTTTGTACTTCAAAAAGCGGCTGATGTAGGTGTCAACCGTAGAGTCTTTAAGCCCCAACTGCTTGCCGAGCTGATAAACAGTATTCTTGCTGAAATAGGGCAGTGATTTTAGCTGTTCTAATAGGTTTTTCTTGCTTTTCATAACTATGACAATAGTGTATCATATGTGAAACGGAGTGTCAATTATGAGATTAGGCCTAGGGTAGGTCCCATTTGCTAAAATTTGAACCAGAGGTTAGGATTAACCTAACTTTCAGTTCGCAAAATAAATTTATACACAATTTCAAATTTTTCTTTTCAGCCAGAGGATGATCTGCCTTTGGCATGAGGCGGCAAAATTCTTTGGAAAATTAAAAAAGAAGACCCGCTGTTTGCTTTTGCTACTAGGCGGGTCGTGAGCTAGTGGATAGGCAGTTTTTAGGCAGCAGCCTTCTTAAGCTTGTCGACCTGAGTTGCTATCTCGACTTCCAACTCTGCCGGCTTTGCTACGAACTCCTCGTGTTGACTAATGGATACACCCTTAACCGTTTTGGCTACCTCAGGCTCCTTCAGCATCGCTTCCTTATCTATTTCCTCCTTCGTCCTGATGAAGCGCTTCAGCTTAAGCTCCCTCAGACTTTCCAGAATTGATTCGATATCCCGAAGCTTCACAGACGGCGGTGTCATACGCCAGCCGAAGGTGCCCGTTGGCACTTCGACTGTCTTACGCTTGCCACCATCCGTCAGCTCATCACGGTGAGCTTCAGCGAAAGCGAAGAGGCCTTCGACGAGTTGCGAAATCTTTTTCTGGTGAGGCTCGTCATCGGCCATCGCCTTGGCTTTCAG
>MGEP01000001.1:0-3088 GCA_001791425.1 Candidatus Uhrbacteria bacterium RIFCSPLOWO2_02_FULL_48_12 | reverse complement strand
CTGCTCCTGCCCTATCTCCGCCAAAAACTGGGCCGCCTCATTCAAGCTCTTCGGTACAGCTACTACTGATCTCTTTGCCATGATACCCTCCTTTTGTAAATGTGCGTCTACCACGACACCGTGTGGCGGGGACTACCGGATATATGGTTCCCCAAAGTGATTGCGTGGTCATTGGCTTATCCACGCCAGCCAAGGTACTATACTAAGATATATACGATCTATTTGTCAAGCAAAACACCATACTATTTGACGGAGAGCCGCAAAACAAAAAAATGACATTTCTGCCAATCCCGCAGGTAAAATTCTATAGAAATTTTATGATTAAAAATTTTCTTCCCCCAAAATGCGAAACCGCCAATTCGTTTTTACCCCCAAAATTGAATACGATTTGGTCGCCGGGCGAAGCGAGGCGAACCATTCAAACTTGCAATTTCCTGTCTGGTGCAGAATACTTAAGATAGTTCGAACCCCAGTAGTAAAGCAAAACTTACTACGGGGCACAGCGCATTTCGCCCCGCCAGGGCGGGGCGAGGAAGTCCCCCCGTTCACCCGCCTAAATTTTCTTTCAGAAAAATTTGGCGGGCAAGAATCCGGAAATGCGGCGCCTGCCCGCCGAAGCCTCGGCGCAGGCGGGGAGCCGCACCGCTGATAATTTCAAATTTTTCTTTGGCGGCATTCAATTAGTTCTTTGAACCTCAATTTTCCTATCAATGCTTTTAGGAAAATTCACATAAGTTCCAATACGGTACTCCTTGTCGTGAGGTTGGACCCGCTTCTGTTTTATAGACTCGGCGGGATAGTAAGGAAGTTGCCCAATGGATTTGAGAACATTCTCGAATATGTCATAGCCGAAAGTTTTCTCGTTCCAGATATAAAGGTCGAGATCGTGAATTAAAAGTAGAACAAGTATGATCGAACCAGAAATCGCGACCGTCACTATGTCAAAAAATAATTTACCCGTTCGAAGACCATACAAAGAAAAGATGAAGATTGTTGCGAGAGCAAATAAAATAGTCCATTGGAATATAGATAAAGTACGGGCACCAAGCACAGTAAGTTGTTGTCTGGCAGTGATAATTACATCCATATTGTTTCGTATATTGCCGTGCAATGTTGCAAAGTTTTCTTTATACGGTAGCCCGACCACAAAATTCTTGATAGCCTCAAATTCGGCGTGTGTTGATTTGGCATAATCAATGATTTCAAAATCAAAAGCACGGAGGATGTATTTGTCAATTAGCGAAGCCAATTTATCAGCAACTTGTTTATCGTAAATTAAAATGTTTTGGTGTAAAGAAATCCAACCAGCCGTTTCTGTCGCCAATATATTCTTTACGTTATTATAATCCGTCGTAGTTACAACGATATAAAAACCAGCAATTATGCCAAATAAAAATGCAACAACGGTTAAGATTGTGTTTCCCAATTCAGAAGGAAGGAATGAACTGGGTACAACAAACAGCAGTATTATAAATATTATCGCCGATATTAAAAATATATTTCGCGTATTCATGATTAAAAAATTTTCTTCCCCCAAAATGCGAAATCGGGAATTCGTTTTTACCCCCAAAATTGAATACGAATTAGTCGCCGAGTCCGCCAATTCGGCGGATAAACTCCGCGAGGCGAACCAAAACTCTTTGACTTTTCCTTTCTGGTGCCCCCGCCAAGAATCGAACTTGGATCACGAGCTCCGCAAGCTCGCATTCTATCCGTTGAACTACAGGGGCAGAGGTCATGGCGGGCAAATATCCATTGCTTCCTCAACACTTGAGTATATACTCAGAGTAACTGGGAAGCTTGGAAAGCTATGAGAATACAAATAGAGCCGTCTTTTGTGGCATTATATCTATAGGCAATTATAAACGCAATAACCGGCTCAAGGCGTCGCTCGTTGGCTCTGATTCACGGCTTAAATCTTCTTCCAGATATTTCAAAAGAAAGCGGCGCACCTCCACAGGATTCTCTTCGGCCAAAGGAACGGGCAAACGCGGCCGCCAAGCGCTCTTAAAATCAAAATATAGCGTCTTTACCTCCGGCGGCTCATATATTATCCAAAAACTTTTTAAGTCCCTATACGCATAAAAATTTTCACCTGCCTGAATACCGTCTTCAAAGATAGAAACCATGAGCTGTGCCGGCATTTCCGAGTGGCGAACAAGCAATATGATCGCCGTCAGAACAATCAAAACAGCAAACAAAAAATTGACGCTATAAATGGCCCAAGCAATCAAACCCAGCGCCACCAGAGCGGCCACCGCATACCAGCCGCGTCCGCGTTCGTGTTGCGTATATTCCGGAATAAACCAACTGCGAAACGCCGGGCCGTGGTCAACTGCGCTGGCAATGGTATTTTGATTATCCATGGTAGCTATAGTATACGTCGTTTACGTGCATAAGGTCAACCTTAGAATTGACAATGAGACGCTCGGCCAGCTAAACTGGCAGGGAAAGGAGAGAATAAAATATCTTTTAAAAAGCACTTTAAAATAGTTACATAGACCTTTATGGAAAGGTGGCTGCCAGCCCGGGGCTGGTCAGCCTTGGGCTGAAGTGGTTAAATATAACATATGCACTACGTATACATTATTTATAGCGAGACAAATGGAAAGCTTTATAAGGGATCTAGTAGTGATTTAAAACGACGAATCCTGGAGCATAATCACGGCAAAGTCGCCTCAACAAAGGCATGGTTACCATGGAGGATTATTTACTATGAAGCTTTTGCTAACAAAACAGATGCTCTTGTGGAAGAGTTGTTTTTAAAGTCTGGCAAGGGAAAAGAAAGGATAAAATATCTTTTGAAAAATACTTTAAAATAATTACACAAGACTTTTATGGAAAGGTGGCTGAGTGGTCTAAAGCGGCGGTTTGCTAAACCGTTGTACGGGGTTAAATCCGTACCGAGGGTTCGAATCCCTCCCTTTCCGCATATAGAAACTTCACGATTTGAAAGGGTTGCTCCGCGCGGCCGCGAGGCGGCCGCGCTCCGCAAAATGGCTCGCTGCGAAGCGGCGAACTGGCTGGCTGGGCAAAAATCAAAGACGGCGGATTTGTTACGAACCCGAGGGTTCGTTCCGATTTTTTG